>NZ_JAMYSC010000014.1:0-146604 GCF_040321755.1 Mesorhizobium sp. M0276
GGGGGGGGGGGGGGGGGGGGGCCCCGCGCCCCCCCCCCCCCCCCCGCCCCCCCCCCCCCCCCCGCCTCCCCCCCACACCCCCCCACCCCCCCGCGCCCCGCGCCCCCCCCCCCCCCCCCCCCCCCCCCACGCCGAAACCCTGGCGACGGCCTTGCCCTCGCCATGGACCTATATCGCGACGGCGCAAGCCTATGACGATGAGATGCGCGAGCGCATCGCGCTGCACCGCTCACGCCGCGGCGAAGGCTGGACGACCATCGACGCACCGCTCGATCTTGCCGGCGCGCTCGCGGCCTTGCCCGACAACCAGCCGGTGCTTGTCGACTGCCTGACATTGTGGCTGACCAATCATATGCTGGCCGAACATGATCTCGAGCTGGAATGCCGGCGACTGGCGGAGGTGCTGTCGCGGCCGCGCGGGCCCTGGTTCGTGGTGTCCAATGAAGTCGGGCAAGGCATCGTGCCTGACAACGCACTGGCGCGCCGGTTTCGCGATGCCGCCGGCCGGCTTAACCAGCAGATCGCTGCCGTCGCCGACACAGTGCTGCTGATGGTGGCGGGACTCCCGCTGAAGGTGAAATGACATGACCGACGTCGACAATAAGGACGAAGAACGCCACCGCGCCAAGATGGCCAAGCGCAAGGCGGCGCAGGATGCCGAGGTGGCGAGCAAGACGGTCGAGAAGGGGCTGCTGATCGTCAACACCGGGCCGGGCAAGGGTAAGACGACGGCCGCCTTCGGTCTCGCGCTGCGGATGCTCGGCTACGGCAAGCGCGTCGGCGTCGTCCAGTTCATCAAGGGCAAATGGCATACCGGCGAGAAAGACGCCTTCGCCGCCTTCGGCGACCGCGTCATCTGGCACGCGATGGGCGAGGGCTTCACCTGGGAAACGCAGGATCTGAAGCGTGACATCGCCGCGGCCGAAGCGGCGTGGGCCAAGGTGCTCGAGCTGATGGCCGATCCGTCGATCAGCCTGCTGGTGCTCGACGAGTTGAACATCGCGCTGCGCTACGACTATCTCGATCTCGACAAGGTGGTTGCGGCGCTGAAAGCCCGGCGCGAGGGCCTGCACGTCGTCGTCACCGGCCGCAATGCCAAGCCGGCGCTGATCGAGGCTGCTGACCTCGTCACCGAGATGGGCGTGACCAAGCACCATTTTTCCGCGGGCGTGAAGGCACAGCAGGGGATTGAGTTCTGAGCATTTCCTACCCTCTCCCTTGTGGGGAGGGTCGATTCGCGAAGTGGAGCGGGGTGGGGGTCTTCGGCGCCGCACCCCCACCCCGGCGCTACGCGCCGATCCTCCCACAAGGGGGAGGGTGAAATAGGTCACGCCACAATGACGATGATCGAAATCAGCCCGAACAGCGCAATCAGCAGATAGTCGGCGACGCGATAGAGTTTCAGCGCCTGCCTTATATCGGTGCTGTCGGCTTCGCGGCGGCCGCCTCCGCCCATGAAGACGTCGTCGACCAGGACGCCGCCGTAGCTGCGCGGCCCGGCGAGTGCCAGGCCGAGCGCGCCAGCCATCGCCGCTTCCGGCCAGCCGGCATTCGGCGAGCGGTGCTTCTTCGCGTCGCGCCACACCGCGTGCCAGGCATTGCGCGGGTCGGCGTCCCTGACCAGGAAAGCCGCCAGCACGATCAGCAGCGCCGTCAGCCGTGACGCCGGCAAATTGATCCAATCGTCGAAGCGTGCCGCCGCCCAGCCGAACGCCTCATGGCGCGGGGTACGGTGACCGATCATCGAATCGGCGGTATTGGCGGCCTTGTAGGCGGCGCCGCCGGCGAGGCCGCCGATTCCGGTCCAGAAGGCGGGAGCGACGATGCCATCGGAAAAATTCTCGGCCAGGCTCTCGATCGCCGCGCGGCTGATACCGGCCCTGTCCAGCGTCTCGGGATCGCGGCCAACGATGCGCGAGACGGCCACGCGGCCCAGAGCGAGGCCGCCAGTGTCGAGCGCGTCCGCCACCGCCTCGACATGTTCGTAAAGGCTTTTCTGCGACAGGAGCGAGGTTGCCAGAAGGGCCGTGATGATGAGTCCCATGGGAACGAACCAGAGCAGGATCTGCATGCCGAGGCCGATCAGCGCCGGCACGAGCACGATGACCAGCAGCGCCTGGACACCGCGCTTGCGACGCAGTGCGTCGGGATCAGCAGCGTGGTTGAGCCTGCGGTCGAGAAAGGATATCAGCCTGCCGAACCACGTCACGGGATGGCCGATGGCGCGAAACAGCCAGTCGGGATAGCCGAGGGCGAATTCGACGGCCAATGACAGGAAAGCGATCAGAACTGACATGAAGCTTCTTGAAGGAGCGGTGGACCATGGTGGAAGTCTTGGCCGGGCGAGGGCGCTGTTCCCTCACGCTTCGCGGCCTTTCGTCGACCTCTCGACCGGTATCAATCCGCACTCCTACCCGCTTTTCGACCTGCCCGCCACCTCGCTGTCGCGATTGCCGGAGGCCGCGCGCACGCGTGACCTGTTAGAGATCGCGGCCAGCACCTACGGCGCGCCGTCGCCAGCCAACCTCGCGGCGGCACCGGGCACGCAGATCCTATTGCCGCGCGTTGCATCGCTGATCGCGCCCGGCAAGGCTTTGGTGCTGGGGCCGACCTATGCCGAACATGCCCGCGCTGCGGCGATCGCCGGACACCGAGTGTTGGAGGTCAACGATTTCGAAGCGCTGGCAGACGCCGACCTTGCCATTGTCGTCAATCCGAACAATCCGGATGGACGCATCGTCGAGCGGGACCGTTTGCTGGCGCTGGCCGCCCGACTGCGCGCCAAGGGCGGGCTGCTGGTCGTCGACGAGGCGTTCATGGATGTCGGCCCGCGTGAACATAGCCTTGCCGGCGATGTCGAGAGTGGCGGCATCGTCGTCCTGCGCTCGTTCGGCAAGTTCTTCGGTCTTGCCGGGCTACGGCTCGGGTTCGCACTGTGCGATGTAGCGACGGTCGAACGGCTGGAAACGCAATTCGGGCCATGGGCTGTCGCCGGCCCGGCGCTTGAATACGGCATCCGCGCGCTTGCCGACATTGACTGGCAGGACGCGATGCGGGCATCCCTTGCGGAAGCATCGGCGCGGCTCGATACGCTGTTCGGCCGCTTCGGCATTCTCGTCGCGGGCGGCACGACCTTGTTTCGCTATCTCCGCCTGGCCGATGCCGATGGCCTGTTTGCAGCCCTTGGCGAGCGCGGCATCCTGCTTCGGCATTTTGCCGACCGGCCACATGTCCTGCGCGCCGGCCTGCCGGGGAGCGAGGAGGAATGGCAGCGGCTTGAATCCGCTCTTGCCGAATGGACGGCGCGGCGCGAGGATCGATCAAAGGGTTCGAAGCAATGATCTATGTCTGCTCGTTGGCAAAGATCGAGGAAACGGTGGCAAGGACCGGTGCCGAGCGCATGCTGTCGCTGCTTGCCGCTGGAACGGAGGTGGTACGTCCCGCCTCGATAGCGAGTGAAAACCATCTGCACCTGGTCATGCATGACATTGCGGTGGCGCAGGACGGCATGACCATGCCGGGCGAGGATCATGTCCGCAACCTGCTCGATTTCGTGCGCCGGTGGGACCGGGCAAGGCCGATGGTCGTGCATTGCTATGCCGGCATCAGCCGCTCGACCGCCTCGGCCTATATCATCGCTGCAGCACTGGCGCCGAAACGCGACGAGGCCGAACTGGCTCAAACGCTGCGAGCGCTGTCACCATCGGCGACACCCAATCCGCGACTGATTGCGGTGGCCGACACGCTGCTCGATCGCAACGGCCGCATGGTCGAGGCGATCGAGGCGATCGGGCGCGGCGCCGACGCCTTCGAAGGCACGCCTTTCGCGCTCAAGATAGACGGCTAGCTATTTCAGCCAGTCGACGAGCTTGGCCTTGCGCACATCCCGCAGCAGGCTGATGAAACCATCAGCCTGATATTCTGCCGTCAGCCGGCCCTTTTCCGATGTGGCGATGCTGGCGTCGCCGACCACGCCATTCGGGTTGAGATCGCTAGCGATCCAGGCAAAGGCGTGGGTGCCGGTGTGGCGCAGCAGCGAGAATTCCTTTTCGGCCTTGGCGACGTTGGAAACGAAATTGTCGGCCTTGCCCATGTCGACAAGGTCCGGCCGGAAATGCAGCATCAGCGAGGTCTCGACATCGCCGCCATGGATGCCGTGACGGTCCTCGAGCTCGGTGTACATGCCGGTCGGGCGGCCAAAACGCTGCCAGCTGGTCTTCACCGCCAGCATCTTTTCGCGCACGCGCAATTCGCGCGTGACGATGCCCATGATCTCCTCGTTGCCACCGTGCGAATTGACGACGACCAGTTTTCGCACGCCGGCGCGCGCGATCGACAGGCCTAGCTCGGTCCAAGCTTCGATCAGCGTGGTTGCCGGCAAGGTGAGGGTGCCCGGCGCGTGCAAATGCTCGTTCGACTTGCCCACCGCCTGGACCGGCAGGATGCGGATGTCGAGATCATCGGGCAGGCGCGAGATGACCGTGTCCAGCATGCCGTTCATGATCGAGGTGTCAGTCGAAACAGGCAGGTGCGGCCCATGCTGCTCGATCGCCGCCAGCGGCAGCACGGCGATCGTAGCCTCCGGATCGATCGAGGCGTATTCGGTGGTCCGGTAATCGCCCCACCAGACGCGTTTCTTCGCAACCGTCATGTCATGCCTCTTCGATCAACGAGCCAGACCTAGCGCGGGAAGGACGGCCTGTCGATCACCCAGCCGCGATCGCCTCGACCTCGACCTTGAATTCGGGCCGCGCGAATCCGGAGACGATCATCAGCGTCGATGCCGGGGCGGGGCTGGAGAACAGGCGGTCGCGGACGTCCATGTAAGGCCGCAGATGCGCGCGGTCGGTAACATAGGCGTTGATGCGCACGATATCCCCGAGGGCCAGCCCGGCCTCGCCGAGCACCGCGGCGATGTTGCGGAAACAGAGCTCGGCTTGTGCCCCCGCGTCTTCCGGGATCTCGTCGTCCGCCGTAATGGCAACCTGGCCCGAGCACAGTACCAGCCGCTTGCCGGCCGGCACTTCGACGCCATGGCTGTAGCGGGCAAAGGGCGGCTTGATCGACTTCGGGGTGAGGAATTTGAACATGGCAATCTCCTGGATGCCGCCAGCCTAAGGCCTGACCCGTCACGCCTTCAAGATGGCGGTGCATGTTGCTGGTGCGATTGTGGACAGGCGTTCAAAAAATAGGCACGATGCCTCTCGTGCAGCACGACCTTGTCCGGCTTTCGCAGATGGCTGTGGTGCAAGCGGGCGGTCCCGGCGCAAGGCGCTGGTGGCATATGTCTTGCTTCTTGATTCTTTGGTGTCGAGCCTGGCGCGTGGCGCGCCGGAGCAAACAGAGGGTGGTGTCGATGTACGGAAAACAGAAGATTTCGGCGGCGGTGGTGGCGCTGCTTGCAGCCGGCACGCTGAGTGCCGCTGCGAATGAGAAAGTCACCTTCGGCACCAACTGGTTGGCCGAGCCGGAACATGGCGGATATTATCAATCCGTGGCTGATGGCACCTATGCTGCCTGCGGCCTCGATGTCACCATCATGCAGGGCGGCCCGCAGGTCAGCGGTCGGCCGATGCTGCTTGCCGGCAAGATCGATTTCTACATGGGCGGCAATCTCCTGTCGGCTTTCGATGCCGTCCAGCAAGGCATTCCGATGCGCGTGGTGGCGGCGGACTTCCAGAAGGATCCGCAGGTCATCATGTCCCACCCGGGCGAAGGGCTCGACAAGTGGGAAGACCTGAAGAACGCCGACCAATATATATTGGGTGACGAGGGCGTGCAGACCTTCTTCCAATGGATGGTCATCGAACTCGGTTTCGACGCCTCCAAGCGCGCGCCCTACACCTACAACACCGCTCCTTTCCTCGCCGACAAGAAGTCGATCCAGCAGGGCTATGTCACCTCCGAGCCGTTCGCGGTAAAGAAGGAAGGCGGCTTCGTGCCGAACCAGTTCCTGCTGGCCGACTATGGCTGGGACACCTACGCGACGACGATCGAGGTGATGCAGGACACGATCGACAAGAAGCCGGAGGTGGTCCAGTGCTTCGTCGATGGCTCGGCCAAGGGCTGGTACAAATATCTCTACGGCGACAACAAGGCCGCCAACGACCTGATCAAGAAGGATAATCCCGACATGAACGACGAGCAGATCGCGTTCTCGATCGATCAGATGAAGAAGTTCGGCCTGGCCGATTCCGGCGACACGGAAAAGCTCGGAATCGGCGCCATGACCGACGCGCGGGTCCAAAGCTTCTACGACAAGATGGTCAAGGCCAAGGTCACGCCAGCCGGCATCGACATCAAGAAGGCCTACACGCTGACCTTCGTCAACAAGGGCGTCGGGCTCGAGCTGAAGAAGTAGGCCGTCCCGGCATGATGCAGGAAAAAGTGGCGCCAGCGCCGTCTGCGTCGGGCAGGTCCTCGACGCTTCTGGCGCTGCGTGGCGTCGGCAAGGTTTTTTCCAACGGTGTGACGGCGCTGAGCGAGGTCGACCTGACGATCCGGGAAGGCGATTTCCTCAGCTTGCTCGGACCGTCGGGTTGCGGCAAGTCGACGGCGCTGCGGCTGATCGCCGGCCTGTCGACGCCGACCTCCGGCGTGCTCGACTGGCGCGGCGGCGGCGCGCTTGACCGCTCGAACATCGGCTTCGTCTTCCAGGAGCCGACGCTTTTGCCCTGGGCCAATGTCTTCGACAATGTCTGGCTGCCGCTTCGGCTGAAAGGCATTTCGCGCGCCAAGGCGAGACCGGCGATAACCGAAATGCTGGCGCGGGTGCATCTGACCGGTTTCGAAGACGCGGTGCCGCGCGAACTGTCCGGCGGCATGAAGATGCGCGTCTCGATTGCGCGGGCGATGGTGACCAAGCCGCGCGTGCTGCTGATGGACGAGCCGTTCGCGGCACTCGACGAGATCACCCGCTTCAAGCTCAACAATGATCTGCTGGAGCTGTGGCAAGACGAACGCTTCACCGTCGTGTTCGTCACCCACAGCGTCTTCGAAAGCGTCTTTCTCTCCAACCGCGTCGTCATCATGGCGGCACGGCCGGGCAGGGTGTTCGACGAGCTCGCCATCGAGGCTTCCTATCCGCGCGACGAGGCGTTTCGCACCTCGCCCGACTATGCGGCACTGTGCCGGCAGGCCTCCGATGTGCTGGTCAAGGCCATCAACTCAACAGCAGGCACACACCATGACGGCCATTGACGAGCGGGTGCTCGAACTCGACCCCGAGGAAGCACGCCGGGTGCGCCAGGAACGCTTCGAGCGGATCGGCCGCTGGGTGCTGCCGCTGGCGATCATGATCCTGGCGATCTGGCTGTGGGACCGCATCTGCGTGTGGAACGAGATTCCGCAGTACATCCTGCCGCGCCCCGGTGTGGTTCTGTGGACGCTCTACAACGATGCCGGCCTGCTGTTTTCCTCCCTGCTGGTCACCTTGCGGATCACCTTCCTCAGCCTGGCTCTGGCCGTCATCGGCGGGGTCGGGCTAGCGGTGCTGTTCGCGCAATCGAAATGGGTCGAGATGTCGTTCTTCCCCTTCGCGATTGTGCTGCAGGTGACGCCGATCGTGGCGATCTTTCCGTTGATCAACATCTATGTGAACGACCAGACGACCAAGCTTCTGCTGTGCGCCTGGATCGTCGCCTTCTTTCCGATACTGTCCAACACCACGCTTGGCCTCAACTCCGTCGACCGCAATCTGCGCGACATGTTCAAGCTCAATGGTGCGACGCGCTGGCAGCAGTTGCGCTATCTTAGGCTGCCGGCGGCGATGCCTTATTTTCTCGGCGGGTTGAAGATCGCCGGCGGCCTGTCGCTGATCGGCGCCGTCGTGGCCGAATTCGTCGCCGGCACCACCGGCCAGTCGTCTGGCCTTGCCTCGCGCATCATCGAGGCCGGCTACCGGCTCAACGCGCCGCGCCTGTTCGCGGCGCTGTTTTTGATTTCGCTCACCGGCATTTTGATCTTCCTCGTGCTGTCGCTGATTTCGCATCTCATTTTGCGGCGCTGGCACGAAAGCGCACTGAAGCAGGAGCGCTAGGATGACTATAATGTTGGCGCGAAATACCCCCCTCTGTCCTGCCGGACATCTCCCCCTCAAGGGGGGAGATCGGCTGTGCTTTTTGCTTTCGCCAATTGTGAATGCTGAAAAAGAGGCGGTTCGACCGAAGCTGCCAATCTCCCCCCTTGAGGGGGAGATGTCCGGCAGGACAGAGGGGGGTAGGCCTTGATACCAGCCTCTGGCTCCTATCGCCTTGCCAATGCACGCGTTCATCAATCCATCACGCCTGGCTTTGCCGCAACCTTCGATAACGACGGTTTCGCACTTGCCGACGTCGCTGTTGCCGACGGCAAGATCGCAGGCATTGCCGCGCATCGTCGTGCAGCAGTGCAGGCGGACGCCGTCGACCTCGCCGGCCGTATAGTGCTGCCGTGCTTCATCGACTGCCACACGCATATCGACAAGGGCCATATCTGGCCGCGAATGCCCAATCCCGACGGCACCTTCATGGGTGCGCTGAACGCCACCGGCACCGACCGTGCCGCTCGCTGGAGCGCAGAGGACGTGGCGCGGCGCATGGATTTTTCGCTGCGTTCGGCCTACGCGCATGGCACAAGGGCGCTGCGCACGCATCTCGATAGCGTCGCACCGCAGGAGGAGATCTCCTGGCCGGTGTTCGAGACGATGCGCGAGGGATGGCGCGGCCGCATCGAGTTGCAGGGCGCCTGCCTGCTCGGCATCGAGGGCGTGCGCGACAAGAAGTGGTTCGACAGGCTGGCCAAGCGCGTCGCGGCCGCGAAGGGCGTGCTCGGGGTCGTCACCTATATGGTGCCGGACCTCGAAGAGCTGCTTGACCATGTCTTCGCGCAGGCGATCAAGCATGGCCTCGATCTCGATTTCCATGCCGACGAGACCGACGATGTTGCCGCCATATCGCTGAAGAAGATCGCGGAAGCCGCCCTTTGGAACGGCTTCGAGGGCAAGATCCTCATCGGCCATTGCTGTTCGCTGGCGCGCCAGCCGGACCTCGATGTGCTGGACACGCTGGACAAGGTGGCGAAGGCGGGGCTGGCCGTCGTGTCGCTGCCGATGTGCAATCTCTATCTGCAGGATCGACGCGGCAACGGCACCACGCCGCGCTGGCGTGGCGTGACGCTGCTGCATGAGATGAAGGCGAGGGGCATTCCGGTGGCGGTCGCATCCGACAACACGCGCGACCCGTTCTATGCCTATGGCGATCTCGACATGCTGGAGGTCTACCGCATGGCGACGCGCATCCTGCACTTCGATCATCCGGTCGCCGACTGGCCGCAAGCAATCACCGCGACGCCCGCCAAAGTGATGCGGCTCGACGGCTTCGGTACGCTCGCCGCTGGTAGCGATGCCGATTTCATCGTGTTCAAAGGTCGAAGCTGGACGGAATTGCTGTCGCGGCCCGAATCGGATCGCATTGTCGTGCGCGGCGGCAAGGCGATCGACCGGCAACTGCCCGACTACGCCGAACTCGACGGACTGATGGTGGAATGATGGACGTTTCGGCGCTCAAACGCGATCTCGAAGGCCTGAAGGTCGACGACAATCCGGCCATCGTCCAGCAGAAGAGCCGCGATTTCTATTGGTATAGCCCGGTGCTGAAGCAGCAGCTCGACCATGTCACCGGCGATTTGATCGTGACGCCGAAGACCGAGGCCGAACTGATCCGCGTGCTTGCGACCTGCCATCGTCATGGCGTGCCGGTAACGCCGCGCGGCAGCGGCACCGGCAATTACGGGCAGGCGATGCCGCTCTCCGGCGGCGTCGTGCTCAACCTTGCCGAGATGAATGAGATCAAGTCGATCGCGTCAGGTCGCGTGGTGACCGGACCGGGAGCCATTCTGGCCGACATCGACAAGGCAACGCGGGCGCATTCCGGCCAGGAGCTTCGGCTGTCGCCGTCCACCTACAACACGGCCTCGATCGGCGGCTTCATCGCCGGCGGTTCGGGTGGCGTCGGTTCGATCAATTTCGGCGGCCTGCGCGATTTCGGCAATGTGCTGCGGCTGCGCGTGGTGACGATGGAAGCGGAGCCGAAAGCGCTCGAACTCACCGGCGAGGACCTGCACAAGGTGACCCATGCCTATGGCACCAACGGCATCATCACCGAAGTGGAGATGCCGCTGACCGCTGCTTACGATTGGGTCGACGTCATCGTCGGCTTCGACGCTTTCATGGATGCGGCCCGCTACGGCAACGCGCTGGCCTGCCAGGACGGCATCCTGACCAAGCTGATCACGCCGATAGCGGCACCCGTGCCCCAGCTCTATTTCAAGCGCCACCAGAAATTCCTTCGGGAAGGGCAGAGCATTTGCGTGGTCATGGTAGCGCGGCACGGGCTCGATGCCTTCCTGGCCTTCACCCGGCGCGCCGACGGCGAAGTGATCTTTAACGCCGCCACCGCGACGCCGGAGGAGAAAAAGGGCCTGCCGCCGGCCTATGAATTGGCGTGGAATCACACGACGCTGAGGGCACTACGCGTCGACCCTTCGATCACCTATCTGCAATCGCTTTATCCCTTTCCCAACCAGCTGGCGCTGGTCGAGAAAATGGACGCCATGTTTCCAGGCGAGGTTTTCTCGCATCTGGAGTTCGTGAGGCTGGACGGCAACATCACCTGCTTCGGCCTGCCGCTGGTCAAGTTCACCACCGAGGCGCGGCTCGACGAGATCGTACGCCTGCATGAGCAGAATGGCTGCCCGATCTTCAACCCGCACCGTTACACGTTGGAAGAGGGCGGCATGAAGCAGACGGACGCGGTGCAGCTTGCCTTCAAGCGGGAGACTGATCCTCAAGGGTTGCTCAATCCCGGCAAGATGATCGCCTGGGAGAACCCGGACTACGACTACCGGTCGGGCCGGACATTCCTGTTCAAGGGGCTGCAGAGGGCGGGGTAAGACGATGAGCGTGTGGCGCTATACCCCCCTCTGGCCTGCCGGCCATCTCCCCCTCAAGGAGGGAGATCGGCAGTTTCAACGGCCTGCCTCGATCGCGGCGTTGGTGGTTGGCGAGGACACCGGTGACAGCCAATCTCCCCCCTTGAGGGGGAGATGCCCGGCAGGGCAGAGGGGGGTGCCTCGCGCTGACGTCCGGGATGTTGTCCCATGAACGTCCTCGTCCTCTACGCCCATCCGGTCGAGACCAGCTTCAATGCCGGCCTGCACCGGATGATCGTGGAGCGGTTGATGGCAGCGGGCCATACTGTCGATGACTGTGACCTCTATGCCGAAGGTTTCGATCCGCGGCTGACACGCCGGGAAAGGCTGGACTATCACAACCAGCGCGGCTCCTCCGATGCGGTGGCTTCCTATGTCGAACGCCTGCTGCGCGCCGATGCGCTGGTGCTTTCCTATCCGGTCTGGAACTACGGCTTTCCGGCGATCCTGAAAGGCTTCTTCGATCGCATCTTTCTGCCGGGCGTGTCATTCAAGCTGGTCGACGGCAAGGTGCAGCCGTCGCTGCACAATATCCGTAAGGTTGCAGCGGTGACCACCTATGGCGGCAGCCGGTTCCGCGCCATGCTGATGGGCGATCCGCCCCGCAAATTGATCAAGCGCATGCTGCGCGCCACCGTAAAGCCGGGCGCGCCGGTGAGCTATCTCGCTCACTATGCAATGAACCTGTCTACAGACGGCACGCGCAAGGCCTTCGTGGCAAGAGTCGCAGCCAGCATGGACGCCTTCTGATGCGCGCGCTGTTGGTCTACTGCCATCCGGTGCCGGAGAGTTTTTGCGCCGCAATCCGCGATACCGCCGTGGACGTGCTGAAGGCGAGGGGCTGGGAGGTGCGGCTGCTCGACCTCTATGCCGAGAAATTCGACCCGGTGATGACCTGCGACGAGCGGCGCTCCTACAACGACCAGGCGCCGCAGGACCCGGCGCTGAAGCCGCATTTCGAACTGCTCAACTGGGCGGAAGCGATCCTATTCGTTTATCCGACCTGGTGGTACGGGCTGCCGGCGATGCTGAAAGGCTGGCTCGACCGGGTGTGGGCGACGGATGTCGCCTTCAAGCTGCCCGTTGGCAAGGGACGCATCAAGTCGCTGATGACGCATGTGACCAAGGTCGGCGTCATCACCACCTGCGGCGCGCCGACCTGGTGGAGCGTCGTCGTCGGCCAGCCCGGACGCAAGACCCTTTTGCGCGGCATGCGGGCGCTGTGCGCGACGCGTTGCCGGACATTCTTCCTGGCGCACTATCTGATGGATTCCTCGACGCCACGGTCGCGCGCAGCGTTTCTGGCGAAAGTGCGGGCGAAGCTGGAGCGGTTTTGAGTGGCACGCCTTTCCCTTCTCCCCTTGTGGGACCCCTTGTGGGAGAAGGTGTCGCCGAAGGCGACGGATGAGGGGTGTTCCAGGGAACGCCAACGTCTCACTCCGCTGGAACACCCCTCATCCGTCTCGGCGCTGCACGCCGATCCACCTTCTCCCACAAGGGGAGAAGGACAGGACTGCGTGCTACATCCTCACCCTCTCCGACTTCGGGTCGTACATCGGCTTCAGCGATACTTCCGCCGCAAAACGCTCGCCGGCGATCTCGATCTCGTAGGATGAGCCCAGCAGGTCTCCTTCGCTCTCGCCCAGGCACTTGACATAGCCGAGCCCGACGGCGCCGCCGAGATGATGGCCGTAATTGCCTGATGTGATCGGACCGGCGATCTTGCCGTCGCGCAGGATCGCCTCGTTGTGGAAGAGCAGGGGTTGCGGGTCCTTCAGCCGGAATTGCACCAACCGGCGTGACAGTCCGGCTTCCTTCTTGCGCAGCACGGCATCGCGGCCGATGAAGTCGCCCTTGGCCGTTTTAACCGCGAAGCCGAGGCCGGCTTCCAGCACGTCGTCCTCATCGGTGATGTCATGGCCGAAATGCCGAAAAGCCTTTTCGATGCGGCAGGAATCCAGCGTGTGCAGGCCGCAGAGTTTCAGCCCGACATCGGCTCCTGCCTCTTCGATTGCTTCGAAGATATGGGCTGCCTGGTCGGTCGAGACATAGAGTTCCCAGCCGAGCTCGCCGACATAGGTGACGCGGTGGGCGCGGGCCAGGCCCATGCCGATCTCGATCTCCTGGAACGTACCGAACGGATTGGCTTCGTTGGAGAAATCGTTCGGGCTCACCTTCTGGATCAGCTTTCGCGAGTCCGGCCCCATCAGGCACAGCACGCCTTCGGCTGCCGTCACATCGGTGATGACGACGAATTCGTCGGTGAGGTGTTTTCTCAGCCAGGCGAGATCGCGCTGCAGCGTGGCGCCGGGAACGACCAGAAAGAACGCCGTCTCCGACAGGCGCGAGACGGTGAGGTCGCTCTCGATGCCGCCGCGCTGGTTGAGCATCTGGGTATAGACGATCTTACCCGGCGCGACGTCCATGTCGTTGGCGGATAGTTTTTGCAGGAAGGCACAGGCGTCACGGCCCTCGACGCGGATCTTGCCGAACGAGGTCATGTCGAACAGGCCGACCTTGTTCCTGACCGCCAGATGTTCTTCGCGCTGGTTGTCGAACCAGTTCTGCCGCTTCCAGGAATAGCGGTATTCGCGCTCCTGGCCCTCGCGAGCGAACCAGTTTGCGCGCTCCCAGCCGGCGACTTCGCCGAAGACAGCGCCGCGCGCCTTCAGATGCTCATGCAGGGGCGAGCGGCGGACATTCCTCGATGTCGCCATCTGGCGATAAGGGAAATGGTCGGCATAGAGCAAGCCGAGCGTTTCGGAGACCCGCTCCTTGAGATACCGGCGGTTCTTCTGGAACGGCTGGGCGCGGCGGATATCGACTTCCCAAAGGTCGAAAGGCGCTTCGCCATCGTTGATCCACTGCGCCAGCGCCATGCCGGCGCCGCCGGAGGAGACGATGCCGATCGAATTATAGCCGGTCGCCATCCAGTAGCCGGACAATTCTGGTGCCTCGCCAAGATAATAGCGGTCGTCCGGCGTGAAACTCTCGGGCCCGTTGAAGAAGGTGTGGATGCCGGCGGTCGCCAGCATCGGCATGCGGTTGACGCCCATTTCGAGGATCGGCTCGAAATGGTCCATATCCTCGGGCAGTTGGTCGAAGCAGAAATCCTCGCGGATGCCGTCCATGCCCCAGGGCTTGGCCACCGGCTCGAAGGCGCCCAGCATCATCTTGCCAGCGTCCTCCTTGTAGTAGGCGCATTCGTCGGGCACGCGCAGCACCGGCAGCCGGCCGAGGCCGGGGATCGGCTCTGTGACGAGATAAAAATGCTCGCAGGCATGCAGCGGGATGGTGACGCCGTTCTGCGCGCCAAGCTCGCGCGCCCACATGCCGGCGCAGTTGACGACAATTTCGGCTTCGATGGTGCCTTGGTCTTCGCCCTGTGCCCAGGACACGCCGGTGACGCGACCAGCCCTGGTGTGGATCTTGGTGACCTTCACATTCTCGACGATTGTGGCGCCGCGCTGGCGCGCGCCCTTGGCCAGCGCCATGGCGATGTTGGCGGGGTCGCACTGGCCGTCGAGCGGCAGATGCACGGCGCCGACGACATCGGACACATTGAGATGAGGGTACATCTCTTTGACTTCATTGGGCGAAATCTCGCGGACATCGACATCGAAGGCGCGGGCGAGAGAGGCTTGTCGATAAATCTCGTGCTTGCGCTCCTCGGTCAGCGCCACGGTGATCGAGCCAACCTGGCGCATGCCGGTGCCGACCTCGGTCTCGGCTTCCAGCTTGACGTAGAGGTCGGCGGAATATTTCGCCAGCCGCGTCATGTTCTGCGAACCGCGCAACTGGCCGATCAGGCCGGCGGCATGCCATGTCGTGCCCGACGTCAGCTGCTTGCGTTCCAGGAGCACGATGTCGGTCCAGCCGAGCTTGGCAAGGTGATAGGCGACCGAACAGCCGGAGACGCCGCCGCCGATGATGACGGCTCTTGCTTTGGCGGGAACTGCCTTGGCGGTCATGCGGCCTCGCGACGGTAGCTGGAGGCAAAGCGGCGCAGCCGGAGCGCTGCTTCCTGCAGCACGGGTTCGGGCTGGCAGAGGCTGATGCGAATATGGCCGGCTGCGGCTTCGCCGAAGCTGGAGCCGGGCATCACGGCGACATTTTCCTTGTCGAGCAGAGCCCAGGCGAATTTCTCGTCGTCGGGTTCGAACGCACTGATGTCGAGCATGACAAACATGCCGCCCTCGGAACCGCGCACGTTGACATTGTTCATGCCGCGCACGGCGTCGAGCAGGACGGTACGGCGCGCCGCATAGCGCTCGGCGATCTCCTTGACGCCATAGCGGTTCTCCAGCGCCTCGGCGCAGGCGATCGAGGTGAAGGCCGGCAAGCCGTAAGTCGTCACCAGATTGAGATTGGTGAGCAGTGTGATCATCGCCTCCGGGCCTGTCAGCCAGCCCATGCGCCAGCCGGTCATGCCGTGGCTCTTCGACATCGAATTGATGACCAGCGTGCGCTCGGCCATGCCAGGCAGCGAGCGCGGCGAGACGTGCTCGCCGCCGCCCAGTGTCCAGTAGACCTCGTCGGATAGCAGCCAGAGGTCATGCTCCCTGCAGACCTCGGCGAGTTGTTCGAGCCGCTCTCGCGAATAGACCGCACCGGTCGGGTTGTTCGGCGTGTTGATCAGGATGGCGCGCGTGTTCGGCCGGAGTGCCGCCCGGATCATGTCGGCACGCGGTTGGAAGCCGTCTTCGGCGGGCGTCTCGACGACGGTGAAATCGGCGCCTGCAGCGCTGAACGTGTTTGGATAGGTGGCGTAGTAGGGCGCCACGACGATGGCGTGGTCACCCTGGTCGAGCACGGCCTGGATGGCCGCGTAGAGCGCGGCCTGGCCGCCGGGCGTGGCGATGACCTGATCTGGTGTCGTCTCGACGCCGGTGCAGGCGCTCGAGGCCGCCGCCATCGCCTTGCGCAGGCGCGGCAAGCCGGGAAGCGGGGTGTAGTGGTGGTTGCTGCCGCGAACCGCTGTCACGCAGGCTTCGATGGTTTGCGAGGACGTGTCGAAATCATGGTCGCCGACCGACAGCATGATGATGTCTTCGCCGGCCTCCTTGCGGGCCCAGGCGGCCGAATGGACTTCCCAGCCGTCCTTGCCCGAAGGCACGATGCCGGAGATGCGCGATGATGGCTTAGGCATGAAAAACTCCCGAAATTTCGTAGCCGGCCTGTTCGAGCCGGTCGCGCAGAGCTGCGATATGCGGCGGTCCAACCTCGCAGCAACCACCGACAATGTCCGCGCCGGCCTCCACCCAGCCGATCGCCTGGTCGGCATAGGCGTCCGGGCCGAGATCATGTCGGGCATGCAGCACGTCGACGGTGCCGCCGTGCTTGAGCGCTTCGGTGGAGGTGAAGCCGTTGGCATAGGCGCCGACCGGGCCGCCGAGGTCGATCAATTCAGGCAGTGCCGCGGCAATCGCTTCCGGCCGGCAGCAGTTGAGCAGCCGTGCAGTGACCGCCAAGCCGTCGAGCGCGCTTGCCGCGGCGGTTATTGCCTCGCCGCTGCGCAGCCGCGGTTTGCCGTGATCGGCCAGCGTCCACGAGACCCATACGGGCTTGCCGCTTTCCGATGCCGCGGTGACTGCCGCGCGCGCCTCCTCTGCGGACGCCATGGTTTCGCACAGGAACAGGTCGACGCCATCAGCCTGCTCGGCAACGACGCGCCGGTAGATGTCGAGCGTATCCTGATATGAAATGGTCAGTGCCGGTGCGTAACTGCCGAACAGCGGCGACAGGCAGCCGGCGATCGCCGCATCGCCGGCCTCGTCGCGGGCTTGCCTCGCCAATTCGATGCCGCGCTTCTGCAATGGCTTGAAGAGGTCCTCGGCGCCCTCACGCGCCAGGCGTTCGGGTGTCGCTGAATAGGTGTTGATGGTGATGACGCGAGCGCCGGCACGGATGAATTCCGCGTGCAGGCCGCGCACCAGATCCGGCTCATCGATCAGCACCCTGGCCGACCAGAGCGGTGTCGGCTCGGATTTGCTGCGGCGAACCAGTTCCTGTCCCATGCCGCCATCGGTGAGAATGATCCTCTTCATGCGCGCAGCCTCTCGTTCTTTGGATCCCATAGCGGCTCGTCTTTCTGGACGACCGCCTGGAAACGGTCGCCGAAGATTTCGACCTCGACGGCGGTACCGGGTTCGGTCAGATCGGCGCGCAGCATGCCGAGTGCGATCGACTTGTCGATGCGATGACCCCAGCCGCCCGACGTCGTCTCGCCGACGATCCGGCCGTCATGCCACAGCGTCGACATGTAGGGAGCGTCGCAGTCGCCGGGATTTTCGACGATCAGCGTGACGAAACGCTTCTTCACACCCTGTTGTTTTTCGTTCAGCAACGCCGACTTGCCGCGGAACTCGGGCTTATCCCATTTGACGAAGCGCTCGAGCCCGCCTTGCAGGATCGAATAGTCGGTCGAAAGGTCGCCCTTCCAGGTGCGGTAGCCTTTTTCAAGCCTGAGCGAATCCAGCGCATACATGCCGAACGGCTTCAGTCCGTGCTGCTGTCCTGCCGCGCAGACCGCGTCGAAGATGGCGGCGGTGTCGTCGACCCTTGTGTGGATCTCCCAGCCGAGTTCGCCGGCGAAGGAGACGCGCACAAGTTTCGCCCAGCGGCCGGCGATCTTGGTCTCCTGATGCGTCAGCCATGGCAGAGCGAGGTCGGCTTCGCAGACATCGGCGAGAATTTTTCGCGAGTTGGGGCCGGCCAGGACCTGGGTCGAGAATTCCTCGGTCCGGTCGATCAACTTGAATGGTGCATCCTTGGGCATGCGCGACTTCAGCCATTCGAAATCATGCCATTGCGCGACCGCCGCGGTGATCAGCGTCATCAAATTCTCGTCGTGACGCACGACGGACATTTCGGTGACGATGCGGCCCTTGTCGTCGGCGAAATAGACGAGGCCGATGCGGCCGGGTTTCGGCACCAGCCCGGTAACCTGCAGGCTCAGCCATTCGGCGGCGCCCGGGCCGTCGAGGTTGAAGCGCGAGAAGCCTGGCAGGTCGAGGATGCCGGCTGCGTCGCGCACCGCCAGGCATTCTTCGCGCACGCGATGCTGCCATGGTCCGTCGCGGCGGAAGGTCAGTGTGGCTTCCTCGGAAACATCATCGCCGTCTTTCGCATACCAGGTGGCGCGCTCCCAACCATTGTAGGCGTCGAAGCGGGCTCCGAACGCCTTGATGCGATCGTGGATCGGCGACAGCTTGCGGTCGCGGCCTTCAGGCCAGACATGGCGCGGAAACTGGATGGCGTATTCGTTGCCATAGATCTCCATGCCCTTGGCGACGCAATAGTCTGGCGCCGAGGCAAAGGACGTGAAGCGGCGCGGATCGCACGACCACATGTCCCATTCGGTCTGGCCTTCGGTCACCCATTCGGCCAGCACCTTGCCGGCGCCGCCGCCCTGGGCGATGCCGAAGGTGAAGACGCAGGCCTCGAAGGCATTGGGAACGCCGGGCATCGGCCCGATCAACGGGTTGCCGTCCGGCGTGTAGGGGATCGGCCCATTGATGATCTTGGACAGGCCGGCCGTGCCCAGGATCGGCACGCGGGCGACGGCGTCGGCCAGATAATGTTCGAGCCGGTCGAGATCGTCGGGGAACAGCTGGAAGGAAAAATCCTCCGGCATCGGATCGTTGTGGGTGGCCCAATGCGCGCGGCAATTGCGCTCGTAGGGGCCGAGGTTCATGCCGTTCTTTTCCTGGCGCAAATAGTAGGAGGTGTCGACGTCGCGCAGCAGCGGCAATTTCTTGCCCTGTTCCTTCGACCACGCCGCCAGTTCCGCAATTTCCTCGAACAATATGTACTGATGGCTCATCACCATCATCGGTACCTCGCGGCCGAACATCTTGCCGACTTCGGCGGCGCGGTAACCGGCAGCATTGACGACGATCTCGCAGCGGATCTCGCCTTGCGCTGTCTCGACCACCCATTCGTCGTTCTCGCGGCGCACGCCTGTGACCGGGCAGAAACGGATGATTTTCGCGCCCATGTCGCGTGCGCCCTTGGCCAGCGCCTGCGTGAGCTGCGCCGGATCGATGTCGCCATCGCTCGGATCGTAGAGCGCGCCCTTCAAATCATGCGTCTCGATGAAGGGATAGCGGCGCTTGATCTCATCGACGCCGACAATGTCGATGTCCATGCCCTGATAGCGGCCCATGCCCTTGGCGCGCTGAAACTCCTGCATACGCTCTTTCGTATGAGCAAGGCGCAGCGAACCGGTAACGTGGTAGTTCATGGGATAGTCGACCGCTTCGGCCAGCCCGCGATAAAGCTCGGTCGAATAGCGCTGCATGTTCATCAGCGGCCAGGACGAGGAGAAGGTCGGGACGTTGCCGGCAGCATGCCAGGTCGAGCCGGAGGTCAGCTCGTTCTTTTCCAGAAGCACGCACTCGGTCCAGCCCGCCTTAGCGAGATGATAGAGCGAGGAGGTGCCGACGGCACCGCCTCCGATGATCACCACGCGAGCCGTGCTCGGCAAACCCGCCATGTTCTTCTCCCAAACCTGAAGCGCGTCGCGCTTCTATTTTTGTTTTGATGCATGTCGTTCTCCCAAAACCGCTGCACACTTTTGGGCGACATGCATTCTTCAATAGACTGGTGGTGAAACCACCCAGATGACAATTGCCGGCTCGGAACCCGGATTGCGCCAACGGTAGGGCTTGCCTTCGAAGCGAAAGGAATCGCCCTCGCCAAGCCGATGCCAGACGCCGGCTATTTCGATGTCGAACAGTCCGGATGCGACGTACCCGGCTTCCTCGGTCGGCCGCTGTGCCTCGGCCTTCAGTTCGGCACCCGGCGCGAAGACCGAACGCACCATTTCGAAGCTACCGCCGAGATCGGGCGACAGAAGCTCCTCCACCAAGCCGGTTTCGCTTGTGCCAAGCGTGCGACGTCTGCCGGCGCGCACAACCACGCCGCGCTCGCTTTCGACAGGCACGTCATGGCTGAAGAACAGGCTGATTGGCACACCAAACAGTTCGGCGAAAGCTCTGAGGTCGCTGAGCGATGGCGTTGACAAGCCACGCTCCACCTGACTGACCCAACCGACCGAACGGCCAAGCTTCAGGCCGATCTCCGCCAGCGTCAGACCACGCAGTTTGCGCAAGGCCCTAATATCGCCGGCCAGCACGCGTTCGTCAGGTCCCTGCAATGTACTTGCTGTAGGCGAAGGCAAAGCGCTCACTTCGTGAAAAATTCCAGATAAATTTCATGAGAAATCAAGCGCATGAAAAAATCAAGTCGATTTTCACGCTTGCTCAAGATTTGCTTGCACGATTTTGATGGTTCATGCAAAGGCTCGGGCACGAACGGCGAGTGGGGACGTCTGGTCGAGACGAGGGTTAAGGGACGGCCCATGCTGGAAAACAACACTCGAATCGCGAGCGAGGCCGAGATCGTCGACGAGGCGATTCTGTCGCGCCGCTCGGTGCGCGCTTTCCTGCCCGACATGGTCGACGACGATACGATCCGCGCCATTCTGGCAGTTGCAGCGCGGGCTCCGTCGGGCACCAATATGCAGCCGTGGAAGGTCTACGTCACCAAGGGCGAGACAAAGCAGCAGATTACCGACGCCATTCTCAATTCTGGCATTCGCGCCGAAAAAGCCGACTGGGACGAGTACCGCTACTATCCCACCCAGTTCTTCGAGCCGTACCTGACCCGGCGCCGCGCCAACGGCTTCGGCCTCTACGGCGCGCTCGGCATCGGCCGCCGCGAGGTCGACAAGATGCGCGCCCAGCACGACCGCAACTTCGTCTTCTTCGACGCGCCGGTCGGCATGATCTTCACCATCGACCGCCGGCTCAACCAAGGCTCATGGATCGACTACGGCATGTTCCTGCAGAACATCATGGTCGCGGCGCGCGGTAGGGGTTTGCACACGTGCCCACAAGCAGCGTTTGCACCCTACCATCGTCAGATAAGGCCGGTGCTCAACATTCCCGACGAGGAGATCGTCGTCTGCGGCATGGCGCTTGGCCATGAGGACCTATCCAAACCGGAAAACACCTTCCGCACCGATCGCGTGCCGCTGGAAGAGTGGGTGACGTTCAGCGAATAAGCCGGCCGGCTAGGAATCCGGGTGGTAGGTAGGCAAGCAGCGCCCAGAGCGTGATGACGCCCTCGATCACGAACTGGAGGCGGAAGTCGTCGGCGAGAGGCCGGCCGCCTCTACTGCACCTCGTAGCCGACTTCCTCGCTTGCGTGACAGAGCGCCTTCCAGAACGACCGGGCGAAGGAGCGGAAGACGTAGATGTCGAACTGGTCGGCGCCGGTGCGCTGGATCTGGGCGAAGACATCGTGATGGGCGGTCGAGCGGCCGACGCCGACCGGGAAGGCAGGCAGCGAAAAGTCGATGGCGAAGAACTTTGCCAGCACCCATTCGGCCTTCGGCCCGGCAATGCGGATCACGGTGCGGCCATGCGAGAGGTCGGTGATCGTACCGATGGCCGGGGTAACCAGCTTGGCAAAGGCAGCGGCCAACTCCTCGGCCTCGTCGGCAACGGTGAACTTTCCAGGCGCGAAGCCGAACACCGACTTCACGCCGTTGCTCGCTCCGCCGCCGGCACCGTCCGGCAGCGCAAGCCCAGTGACGGTGTGGATGGCTGATATCAGCTTCTTCTCTTCGCCAGGCCAGGCGGCGAGCTGCACGATCGAGCCCGGCCGCGTCTCGGTCAGGATGATCTCGACGCCGTGCTCGAAATTGCCGTGCGAGCCGACGTGAAATTCCGGCTCGAGTGGCGACAAGTGCTCTGGCGGCTTGCGCTCGGGTGATTGGCGCTCAACCATGCATGCGACTCCCGTCCGGATCGAAGAAGTGGTTGGAGACGATCTCGACCGGTCCGAACCGGTTGCGCAAGGGATCCGAGACATGGGCGCGCGTGCCTTGCCTGGCCTTGCCGCCCTTGACCAGCGCCAGCGCGATATGCTTGCCGAGCGCCGGCGAATAGCAGCAGGCGGTGATGTGGCCGATGGAACCGTGCGGATTGGCCTCGTCCAGTTCTTCGACGATGTGCGCTCCGCCGTTGAGTGGCCGGTTGTCGAGCGAAATCAGGCCGACCAGTTCCAGGCGGTCAGCGGCGATCAGGCCTTCGCGGTCCATCATCGCCGAGCCGATGAACGGCTTCTTCTTCGACAGCATCCAGTCGAGATGCAAATCGCGCGCAGTGGTGCGGCCGTCGATCTCGGCGCCGGTGACATGGCCCTTTTCGATGCGCATCGTGCCCAGTGCTTCAAGACCGTAGGTGACGAGCCCGAACGGTCTGCCGGCCTCGACCAGCGCCTCCCAGACATGGGTGCCATAGCCTGCGCCGGAATAGACTTCGAACGCCATTTCGCCGGAGAACGACAACCGGCAAATCATCACCGGTACGCCTGTTATCTCGCCACAAACGATGCCCATGAACGGCAAGGTAGCGTTGTCCACCGCTGTGCCAGTGACACATGTAGCGAGGATCTGCCTGGCCTTGGGCCCGCCGATCGCGGCGCCCGCCCATTCGTCGGTCACCGAGGTGACGTGGACTTTCAGATCCGGCCAGATCACGTCGAGGAAATATTCGAGATGCTGCATCACCTTGCCAGCGTTGGCCGTGGTGGTGGTCATCAGGAAATCCTGCTCGCCGAGTCGCCAGGTGGTGCCGTCGTCGAAGGCGAGGCCGTCCTCGCGCAGCATCAGGCCGTAGCGGGCCTTGCCGACGGCGAGCGTCGAAAACATGTTGGTATAGACGCGGTCGAGGAACAGAGCGGCGTCGGGCCCTTGCACCGCAATCTTGCCCAGTGTCGAGACATCGACGATGCCGGCGCTCTCGCGCGTCGCCTTGGCTTCGCGGACATAGGCCTGCTCGACCGTCTCGCCGGCATGGCCATAGATCATCGGACGGTACCAGAGGCCGGCGGAATACATCGTTGCACCATTGGCTAGATGCCAGTCATGCATCGGCGTCAGCCGTTCGGGCTTCAGGTCGCCGAAGCGCTCGGCCGCCAGCGAACCAATGGAAACCGGCGCAAAGGGCGGCCGGAAACGCGTCGTGCCGACCTCTGGGATCGGCTTGCCCAGCGCTTCGGCCATGATGGCAAGGCCGGGCACGTTGGAGCTCTTGCCCTGGTCGGTCGCCATGCCGAGCGTGGTGTAGCGCTTTAGATGCTCGACCGAGACAAAGCCTTCGCGGTGCGCCAGCCGCACGTCCTCGGCGGTGACGTCGTGCTGAAAGTCGACAAAGCTCTTGCCCTTGGCCCTGATCTCGAACACCGGGGCAGGACGGGGGTCACAAGGCAAGGATTCGATAATCGGGTACGCCATCGGCGTGACTGTTGCGCCGATCGCCGAAAAACCAGCGTTGCGGCCGTCCAGTATTGCCTCGAGGGTCATGAAATGGCCGTTGAAGGCGCCGGCGCCGACCCATTTCTGCGTCGGCTTCGGCGGCAGGAAAGCTTGCAACGCCTCGTTCCATTCCGCTTTGGCGCCAGCCTGGCTTGCGAGATGAATGGTCGGCGACCAGCCGCCGGACATCAGCAGGCAATCGGCATGGATGCTGCGCGCGTCGCCGGCGAGCGTTCCGTTGGTCATGTCGAAGCGTTGCAACTTGAGACCGGACAGCGCCTTGCCACCTTCGGTGGCGATGACGGCGTGACCGGCGAAGATCTCGGCTTCGGCTTCCGCGGCCAACTTGCGCATCTCTGGCGAAAGCTCCGGCCTGATATCGGCGATGGCGACGATCGCGGCGCCGGCCTTCTTCAAGGCGACAGCTGCCCGGTAGGCGCTGTCATTGTTGGTGAACAGCGCGATCCGCTCCCCCGGCAGCACGCCGAACTCGTTGGCATAGCGCTCGGCGGCATGCGCCAGCATCACGCCTGGCCGGTCATTGCCGGGGAAGACCAGCGGCCGCTCGAAGGCGCCGGTGGCCAGCACCACGGATTTGGCGCGGATCGCCCAGTAGCGATGGCGCGGCTCGCCTTTGCCTGGCTGCTCCTTGTGATCGTTGACCCGTTCGAGCGCGGCGAGCGTGTTGTTATCGTAGTAGCCCCACACCGTGGTGCGCGGCAAAAGCCGGACATTGTCGCGGCCTTCGAGCTGGGCGACGATGCGGCGAGCCCAATCGGCGGCCGATGCGCCATCGATGGTCTCGTCGGACCAGTTGGCCGAACCGCCGAAACGCGGTTCGAGATCGGCCAGCATGACGCGGACGCCCAGATCGGCGGCGGTCTTGGCTGCCATCAGGCCGGCCGGGCCGGAGCCGACCACCAGCACATCGCAAAATGCGTTCATGCGCTCGTAGCGGGCCGGGTCCTTGGCCGATCCGGCGCTGCCGAGCCCGGCGGCACGACGGATGAAATGCTCGCAAAACATCCAGAAGCGCGTGCCCTTCAGCGGACCGAACACCGGTCCCATGAACGTCTTGTAGTAGAAGCCGGCCGAAAGGATCTTGCCGCCGAGCTGGTTGACGGCGTTGATGTCCCAGGTAAGCGAGGGAAAGCGGTTCTGGCTGATGGCAACCAGCCCGTCATGGATCTCGACCATGGTCGCCGGAATATTAGGCTCGCGAACCTCGCCCCTCAGCACCGTCACCAGGGCGTTGGGCTCCTCGATGCCCGCGGTGAGCAGGCCGCGCGGGCGGTGGTATTTGAACGAGCGACCGAAGAGGGTGACGCCCTTGGCCAGCAGGGCCGATGCCAGCGTGTCGCCGGCATGGCCGCTGTAGGTCGCGCCGTCGAAGGTGAAGCGGATCGTTTTCAGCCGGTCGATGCGGCCGCCGGTGTCGGTGCGGCGCGGGCTCATGCCTTGTCCTCCGCCTTGCGGCGCGCGGCCGAGCCATGATCGCCGCGCACAAAGGCGACGCTGGAAATCTCATGTGTCAGCGTGTTGCGCACGACCCTCAGATGCGCGCGGCAACCACCAGAATGCTGCCAGATCTCGTTGTGTTCGCCGGCTGGGTTCAGTCGGTCGTAGACATAGGCGTTCCATGCCTCGAAATTCTGCGAGGCGGGGTCGGGACGCTGACGGTTGCCGTCACCTTGATAGGTAAACTCGATGACGTCGCGCGGGCCGCAATAGGGGCAGGTGATCAGCATCGAATTTTATCTTCTTGGTTGACCATGAGCTTATCGGAAAACCGTTCTCCACTTTTCCGCATCATGGTTTAATGCAGCCGCGGGTTTGCACCCTGGCCCTTGTCGTCGATCATCAGGCCGCGATGGAAGCGGTCAAGCGTGAAGGGGGCGTTGAGGTCGTGCGGCTGATCCTTGGCGATGGTCCAGGCGAAGCACCAGCCGGTAGCCGGCGTCGCCTTGAAGCCGCCATAGCACCAGCCGCAGTTGAGATACATGCCGGGCAGGGGGCCGGTGGTGATGATCGGCGAGCCATCCATCGACATGTCGCAGACGCCGCCCCAGGAGCGCAGCATGCGCACGCGGGCAAGGCCCGGAAACAGCGCCAGCATCTCGCTCATCACCTCATCGACGATAGGCAAATTGCCGCGCTGGGCGTAACTGTTGTAGCCGTCGATGTCGCCGCCATAGATGAGGCCGCCCTTGTCCGACTGCGACATGTAGAAATGGCCCATGCCAAACGTGACGACGGTGTCGATGAAGGGCTTCAGCGATTCCGTCACAAAGGCCTGCAGCACATGGCTTTCGATCGGCATCGTCTCGATGCCGGCCAGCTGCATGACGCGTCCAGTGCTGCCGGCCACCGCGACAGCCACCTTCTTGGCGCGGATGTCGCCGCGCGACGTCGTGACGCCCGTGATGCTGTCGCCATCGCGAAGGAAGCCGGTGACCTCGCAATTCTCGATGATATCGACGCCACGGCGGTCGGCGCCACGCGCATAGCCCCAGGCCACCGCATCGTGGCGAGCAGTGCCGGCGCGCCGCTGCATCAAGCCGCCGACCACCGGAAAGCGTGCGTCGGCGGAAACGTCGAGCGCCGGGATCAGGCGCTTGATCTGCGCCGGTGTCATCAGCTCGGCGTCGACGCCGAGATGGCGCATGGCGTTGCCGCGCCTTGCATAGTCGTCGAACTGGGCCGGCGTGTGCGCCAGGTTCAGGCAGCCGCGCTGCGAAAACATGACGTTGTAGTTGAGCTCGTGCGAAAGGTTCTCCCACAACTTCATCGAGTGTTCGTAGAAGCGGGTGTTGGCCGGCAGCAGGTAGTTCGAGCGCACGGCTGTCGTGTTGCGGCCGACATTGCCGGAGCCGAGCCAGCCTTTCTCCAGCACGGCGACATTGGTGATGCCGTGCTCCTTGGCGAGATAATAAGCGGTCGCCAGCCCGTGGCCACCGCCGCCGATGATGACGACATCATAGGACGCTTTCGGGTCCGGCTTCCGCCAGGCCGGCTTCCAGTCCTTGTTTCCCTTAAGCGCGTTCGCGAGCAGCGAAAAGGCCGAGTACTCTGCCATCATGGTCATCCGGTTCAGGCGATGCGGCAGACTATAGAGCAGGCCGCATCGGCAAAGCCAATATTGCGCCATTGCCTTTCGACTGGCCGACGCACTGTGTGATCGGACGGGCCAGTGATGGTTGCGACGGCTTGCCCCATGATATGGCCGTCTCTATCAAGGACAGGCAATTTCAAATTGCCTTTGCCGCACGAGTCGCCATCAAAATCATGATTTTCCGATTGCATCGCCTCATTTTGATCCTCGCGCTCGTTTTCTCGGCGCTGCACCCGTTCGACGCTACTGCGCAGGCGCTCGGCCAGGGCGCCGCCGGACTGATCACCGATCAGCAGAAAGTCATTCAGGGCCTGACGGCCAAGACTGACGACCTCGAGAAGAAGATACAGCAGGACGGTGAGGACGATGCCTCGCTGGTGGATATACGTCTGCAACTGGAGGGTCTGTCGCGGGCGGCCCTCACCGGTGCGCTGGCGTTCCGGTCGCGCCTCAACGATATCAACAATCGGATCGAGACACTGGGTCCGCCGCCGGCGGCAGGCCAGCCGCAGGAGCCCGACATAGTGACCGGCGAACGCCAGGCGCTGGCGTCGGAGAAGGCCGAGATCAATGCGGTCGTCGCCAGCGCGCAGAACCTGTCGATCCGCATCAGCGGGCTGATCGACAGGATCGGCAGCATGCGCAGCGAGCTGTTCCGCAATCTTTTGACCAAGCGCTACGTGCTATCCGATGCACTGAGCCCGCAGGTCTTCTCCGACGCCAGGGACGAATTCGACAATTTCTACAAGGCGGTATCGTCCTGGCTGAGCTTCGCCTTCAAGTTCAAGTTCCAGGCCGTCCTTGCCGCGACCTTCGTGGCGCTCGGGCTGGCCCTGGTGCTGCTGGTCGGCGGCAGGCGCCTGTTCGGGCGGGTGTTCGAGGCTGACCCCACCAACGAAGATCCATCCTATCTCAGCCGTCTTTCGGTGGCCTTCTGGTCGACCTTGCTGCCGACGCTGGCGGTCGGTGTATTCCTGGCCTCCACGGTATTCTTTTTCAACTATTACAATGTGCTGCGCGGCGATATCGGCCTCTTCCTGAATGCGCTCGCGGCGGTTATCGGAGTGGTGTTCTGCGTCAACAGGCTGACCAACGCGGCGCTTGAGCCGCGGCTGCCGAACTGGCGGCTTATCCCCGTCGAAACCGGCCCGGCGCGCTGGCTGGCGCGGCTGACGACCGCCATGGCGGTGGTCATCGGCGTCAACTATTTCCTGTCAGTGGTCAACGACAAGATGGGCTCGCCGCTGTCGCTGATCATCGCCCGCAGTTTCGGTGCCACCATCATCGTCGGCGTTATCCTGATCCTGATGGCGATGCTGAGGCCGTTCAAGGCGCATGACGGAAGCTGGCGGCCGTGGCCGGCATGGCTGCGCTATACATCGCTTGCGCTTGGTCTTTTCACCATCGTTGCCGCGCTGCTCGGCTATATCGGACTTGCCTTGTTCGTCTCTCAACAGGTGGTCGTTACCGGCACCGCGCTGGTCACGGCCTATATCGGCTTCCTGTCGGCGCGCGCGATCGGCGAGGAGGGCGCTTTCACCAACACGTCCGTCGGGCGCTGGCTGTCCGCCAATTCGAATTACGAGGATACCGCGCTCGACCAGCTGGGCCTCGTCGTCAGCGTCGCCATCAATGTGATGATCGTGCTGGTATTTCTGCCGCTGATCCTGCTGATGTGGGGCTTTCAGCCCGGCGATATCGAGGCCTGGGCCTACAAACTGGCAACCGGGATCAATATCGGCTCGGTGACGATTTCGGTCACCGGTATTCTTTCGGGCATCGTCGTCTTCATCCTCGGCTATTTCCTGACGCGCTGGTTCCAGGGCTGGCTCGACGGTTCGGTGATGGCGCGCGGCAAGGTCGATACCGGGGTGCGCAATTCGATCCGGCTCGCGGTCGGCTACGCCGGTGTTGCGCTGGCGGCGCTCGTCGGCATATCGGCGGCGGGCATCGACCTCTCCAGTCTGGCGCTGGTCGCCGGCGCTCTTTCCCTCGGTATCGGTTTTGGCCTGCAGAACGTTGTGTCCAATTTCGTTTCCGGCCTGATCCTTCTGGCGGAACGGCCGTTCAAGGTCGGCGACTGGATCGTCGCCGGCGATGTCAGCGGCACCGTCAAGAAGATCAGCGTGCGCGCCACCGAGATCGAAACTTTCCAGCGGCAATCGGTCATCCTGCCCAATTCGAACCTGATCAACAACGCCGTCGGCAATTGGACGCATCGCAACAAGCTCGGCCGTATCGACATCAAGGTCGGCGTCGCCTATGGCAGCGACGTCAAGCAGGTACATGCCGTCCTGCTGGACATCGCCCGCAGCCATCCCATGGTGCTGAAAAACCCCGAACCCTTCGTGCTGTTTTCCAACTTCGGGCCTGCCGCACTCGAATTCGAGATCCGCGTGTTCCTGGCCGATGTGATGAACGGCAACATCGCGCAGAACGACATCCGATTTGCCGTGCTTGAGAAATTCAGCGGCGAGCACATCGAAATTCCATCGACGCCCCGCGCCGTCGTCGATGTCCACAAACCCAAGGCTTGGCCGACCGATGATGACAAGATCGAGGCCGACTTCGCCGAGCAGGAGCAGGCCAAGGTGGCGGCTGCCGCCGAAGCAAGACGGGCCGTCAAGACGGGCCGCAAGGTGCGCAAGCCAGATCCCGACTAAGGTTGTGCCGATTTCAGCCAGCCCGCCAATTGACGCGCTCGGTCCGGCAGAGCCAATTGCGGCATGAATGCGGCATTCAGTTGCGGTTCAGCTTCCATCTCATATAAGCTCCCATGCAAAGGCGAAAGTGCCTTGCGAAATGCAACAGAGGCGGTGGGAACACCGATATTGCACCATGTGGAAGTCTCTCGTCGCTGCCGTCGCCTTGCTCGCCGTGAGCGGCTCGACCCATGCCGCAAGCGCGGTCAACAAGGACGCCGAGACACGCACGCTGATCGTGACCGAGGGTGGCAGCAAAAGCGATCTGGCGCTGGCCGCTGGGGAAACCGTCGAGTTCTGCCCGAATGGCTGTTTCGTCACCTTGCCCAACGGCGACCTCGAAGCCCTGACCGGCTCGGAAACGGTCGAAATCTCGGGTGGCGTCGCCCGCATCAAGTAATCTTGGCGGCATGATTGGAAAGGCCGGGCATTTGCTCGGCCTTTTGCCGTTCCCGGTATCGATTGTTTAGCAATGACGCCGGAAATGGCGCCACGGCAGCCACAACCAAACGCAACCGGCCTGCCAGCGGTGCCTGAGTTAACCCCGCTTCGGAAGGCGACCCGCTCAAGCCCCCAATGTGAAGCATTTCACCCTGTGGTCGCTCGGCTTTTTGCCAATGTCGCAAACAGGCTTCATCAGCGCCACCGCTCCGCCCTATAGTCCGCCCGCTTTATCACTTTGGAGTCGCGGGCAATGGCAGAGTTTCCGAAAAAGGCAAAGGTCGTCATCGTCGGCTTGGGCGGTATTGTCGGCGCATCGATCGCCCATCATCTGATCGAGCGGGGCTGGGACGATATTGTCGGCATCGACAAGTCAGGCATCCCGACCGATATCGGCTCGACGGCGCACGCCTCCGACTTCTGCTACACGACCAGCCACGATTTCCTGTCGTGCTGGACGACGCTCTACTCCATCGATTTCTATGAGAAGATGGGTCACTATGCGCGCATTGGCGGGCTCGAAGTCGCGCGCGTCGGCGACGACAGCCGCATGGAGGAGATCAAGCGCAAGATCGCCTCGGCCAAGGCGTTTGGCACGCGCGCTCGCCTGATCGAACCGGCCGAGATCAAGGAACGCTTCCCGCTCATCGAAGAAGCAATGGTGCAGGGCGGCCTGTGGGATCCGGACGCCGGTCTCGTCATCCCGCGCTCGCAGACCGTCGCCGGCAAGCTGGTCGACCAGGCGGAAGCCTCCGGTAAGCTCAAATCCTTCGCCAACACGCCGGCCCGGTCGCTTGTCGTCAAGGACGGCCGCATATCCGGCGTGGTGACCGACCGCGGCACGATCGAGGCCGACTATGTCGTCGTCTGCGCCGGCATCTGGGGCCGGCTAATTGCCGAAATGGTCGGCGAAGACCTGCCGGTCATGCCCATCGACCATCCGCTGACCTTCTTCGGCCCGTACAACGAGTTCGCCGGCACCGGCAAGGAGATCGGCTGGCCGCTGCTGCGCGACCAGGGCAACTCGGCCTATATGCGCGACACCGGCGATCCCAGGACCGCCGAGGGCGGGCAGATCGAATGGGGTTACTACGAAGAGACCAACCCGCGCCTTTGCCATCCGCGCGACCTGCTGGAGAAGGACCAGGCGCGGCTTTCACCCTCGCAGCGCGATCTCGACATGGAACAGATCCTGGCGCCGCTCGAACGCGCCATGGAGCTGACGCCGATCCTCGGCGAACTCGGCTATAACGAAAGCCATTCCTTCAACGGTCTCTTACAGGTGACCGCGGATGGCGGCCCGTCGATGGGTGAAAGCCAGAAGGTGCGGGGCCTGTGGTATGCCGTCGCCATCTGGGTCAAGGACGGCCCCGGCATGGGCAAGCTGATCGCCGATTGGATGACCGACGGCCGAACCGCGATCGATCACCACGCCGTCGACTATGCGCGCTTCTATCCGCACCAGACGAAGGAGCAGTTCATCTGGGATCGCTGCACCGAGACGGCGATGAAGGTCTACAATCCGGCGGTGCATCCGCGCGAGCCTTTCTCCAAGGCCCGCAACATCAGACGTTCGCCGTTCTGGGAGCGCGAAAAGGAACTCGGCGGCTATTTCATGGAACTGGGCGGCTGGGAGCGTGCCCATGGCTACGCAGCCAACGAGCATCTGCTGGAGAAATACGGCAACCGGGTGCCGGTGCGCGAGAACGAGTGGGACAATCGCCATTTCTGGCGCGTCTCCAATGCCGAACATCTCGCCATGAGCGAGGATTGCGGCATCGTCAACCTGTCGCATTTCGCCATGTACGACATCGAAGGCCCGGACCATGTCGCGTTGCTGGAATGGCTGTGCGCGGCCAAGATCGGCGGCGACAACAATATCGGCAAGGGCATCTACACCCACTTCCTCGACGAGGAAGGCATGGTGCGCGCCGACTTTACCGTCATCCGCATGGCCGACCGCTGTCGTTTGATCGATGGGGCCGACGCCGGCCCGCGCGACTTCCAGTACATGCGCCGCACCGCGCAGGACAAAGGCTTTAACGTCACCATCACCGACGTGACCGAGAAATACGTCACCGTCGGCATCTGGGGGCCGAACGCCCGGGCAACCCTGCAGAAAGTTGTCGAGAATCAGGACGGGCTTTCGCATGAGAATTTCCCGTTCGCGGCGATCAAGCCGGTCAGGATTGGCGGCAAGGATGTCACGGCTTTCCGCATCTCCTATGTCGGCGAGCAGGGTTGGGAACTGCATATGCGCTACGAGGACGGCCTGGCCGTCTGGGATGCGTTGCGCTCGACCGGCGTCATGCCGTTCGGCGTCGAGACCTACGCCAATACGCGCCGCATGGAGAAGAGCCTGCGCCTGCAGAACGCCGACCTTTTGACCGAGTACAATCTGCTCGAAGCGGACCTTGCTCGTCCGAAGGTCAAGGAGAACGATTTTTGCGGCAAGGCCAGGCATGTCGAATACCGCGCCCGCGAGCACCAGCCGGCAATGCTGTGCACGCTTGTGATGACCGAAAACGTCGATTCCAAAGGCGTTGCCCGTTATCCCGTCGGCACGATGCCGGTGATGGATCCGAAGACCGGCGAAACGCTGGTCGATGAGCTCGGCCGGCGGTCCTTCACCACCTCGATGGCTTACGGACCGACCATCGGCAAGAATATCGGTCTCGCCTATCTGCCGTGGGCGTACGCCCAGGAAGGCCGCAAGCTCACCGTCGAGTATTTCGGCGAAACCTATCCGGTCGAAGTGGCCGCCGTCGGCTACAAGCCGCTCTACGACCCTGAGAACCTCAAGCCGCGCAGCTGATCGCCCGTGCAGAACGACATGATTGCAAAGCCCGGCTTCGGCCGGGTTTTGTCTTTTTAACCGGGTGATTCTCGCTTACCGTCACGCCGGGCGGAGAAATGCACTTGCAACGGTTCGGCTGGGACAGGAAGAACGATGTGTTTGTGTTTAGGACGAACTGGAATATTCCCGTTCGTATCAGCTGGACTTTTGCTGTTCCAATCATCCTGCCTTTTCTGCGTGAGTGGTCGACGCGGCCCGCCGACGCCTTGATCCATACAGCCGTTTTTGCGGTGCTTTTCTTCGTGTCGGTGTTTTTGCATGAACTGGCCCATGCATGGGCCGCTCGCCGGCAAGGCATAGGCACCGAGAGGATAGAGCTCTATCTCTTTGGCGGGATAGCTTATTTCAAGCGGGGCGTAGCTTCGTCGCGGGGATGGGCATGGATCGCCTTTGCAGGCCCATTGGCGAACATCGTTTTGGCGGCAGGTTTCGTTGCTTCCTACTGCCTCATGGTGGCGCCGTTCCTGCCCGTTGAATCAGATAGTTTCTTCAATTCGCCGCCTCCAAGGCAGACCAGTCTTGTGGAGTGGGCGCTTTGGCTTGGCGCTTTGCTGAATGGGGTGCTCTTTGTCGTCAACATCCTCCCGGCCTATCCCCTAGATGGCGGCACGATCGCACGGCATCTGCTTACAAGCCGCTTCGGACCCGGTAGGGCCGTGCGAATCGTTGGCTTCTGTGGCGTTGTCCTCTCGATCTTGCGTTTTGCCGTGATCCTCTCTGCTGCCGTCGCAGGCGTTCTGCTATGGCTTCCACCGTCGTTCAGGCCGAACTGGCGAGCGTTTCGCGGCACGGGCCGGAAAACCCCCAGTCCGCCGGGCTCAGCGGTCGAGGTTACCGATGAAGTGGAATGGCGTGGCAGAGGCGGATGGCCGATCAACAAGTGATCCCGGTCGAGCGCAGCCATCCTCTGGTCCTTTGAAGGGTAGATCCCCGAAGCCGCGCTCCCTGCTTTTTTCTTTGCCGCACAGCGATTCTCGCTTACCCTTGCGGCATGTCTGCTTACTCTTGTGCAAGACATTTCTTCTCGGGCGGTGCCGCGCTGGCGCTGACGCTCTGGCTGACGCCGGCGTCCCTCGCGGATGAGCCGGTCGATGTCGAGCTGGTGCTGGCCGTCGATGTGTCGCTGTCGATGTCGCCGGACGAACTCGAGATCCAGCGTCACGGCTATGCAGCGGCGCTGACGCACGACAATGTGCTGCAGGCCATTGCCGATGGCGCCCACGGCAAAATCGCCGTCACCTATGTCGAGTGGGCCGGCACCAGCTGGCAGCGCGTCATCGTGCCGTGGACGGTGATTGCCAGCCGCACTGACGCGGAGCGAGTGGTTGCGCAATTGTCCGCCCAGCCTCCCAACAGTGCGCGGCGAACCTCGATCTCCGGCGCGCTCGAATTCGGCAACGACCTGTTCGCCGAAAGCGGCTACCAGGGAACGAAGCGGGTCATCGATATTTCGGGCGATGGTCCCAACAACCAGGGCGCGCCTGTCAACCTCACTCGCGACGAGCTGATCAAGCAAGGCATCGTCATCAACGGCCTGCCGCTGATGACCCGAGGCGGCTTCACTGGCGCCTACGACGTCAACAATCTCGATCGCTACTACAGCGACTGCGTCATCGGCGGCCCCGGAGCCTTCATGATCCCGGTCAACGGCTGGACGCAGTTTCCCGAAGCCATCCGCCGCAAACTGGTGCTGGAACTCGCCGGCCCGGCCTCGCCGCAATGGGCGGTGGAAGAAGCCGCGCATCCGCCGGTGGTGTTGGCGCAGGACAGTCCCGCCACAGACTGCCTGGTCGGCGAGAAAATGTGGCGCAACCGCAGCTGGATGTTCGACAGCCGCTAGGCGGCAAGGCAACGAACTCGGGTTAACGGGTTCCTTCGCCGGCGCGTTGGCTGACGGAGCATCAAACGAAAAACCCGCCTGTGCGGCGGGTCACTGGCGCAAATCAGCACCATAGACAAATATATACCATAGCTGAGGGCACGGAGTCAAGAAAAAAATTCCAGAAAAAATTCCTATCATGAAAAGCTTACCTGCACAAAAGCTGCCGACACCGCCGAACTGGCTGTCGTCAGGTCTTTTGTTAAGCTGAGTTCGGTGCCCTACGCTAGGCGGCCGAAGCATTGGCAAAATGGCCGGACCGCGCTATCCAGCCGGAAGGGGCCGCGGTCGAAACGGAGGAACATCAGATGAAACGTCTAGCCATCCTGACTGCTGTCGCGTCCGTGCTTTTTGTAGACGGCGCCAGCGCCCAATACAATGACGAGCCCGCATGCATGATGTTCGAGCACGCGAATTTTCGCGGACGGTCTATCGGTATGGGGCCCGACGATTCCGTGAACTTTCGCGGCGGTCAGTTCTGGAACGACCGTGTCTCGTCGGTGATCGTTCGCCGCGGCTGCACGCTCGTTGCCTACGAGGACTCGCGCATGGGCGGCCGCTCGATCGAGATACGGCGCAGGATCCGCGATTTCGGTGGCAGCGATTGGAACGACCGCATCTCCTCGGCGGAGTGCTACTGCAACGACTACTGAAGGCCATGCTGGGTTTCGGGCCGCCCGCACCTGTTCGGGGACGGGCTGCCGATCGAGCTGCCTTCGCCACCAGGCCTGCCGGGTGCCTCACCAAGCTGTTCATTGACAAGCCGACTAGCGTCTGTGAGACAATTTCCTCAGCGAAAACAAAAGGGGAACTGACATGACCAGGATCGCTGCTCTTGCTGCAACATTGACACTTGCCGCCGGTCTGTCCGCACCGGCGATGGCCGCTACCTCGGTTACCATCGGCATCAGTGGCTGGACCGGCTTCGCGCCGCTGACGCTTGCCAAGCAGGCGGGCATCTTTGAGAAGCACGGCCTGAACGTGACCTTGAAGAAGGTGCCGCAAGCGAGCCGGCCGCTCGCCATAGCCAGCGGCGACCTGCAATGCGCGGCCACCACGGTCGAGACCTGGCTGGTGTGGAACGCCAGCGGGGTCACCACCAAGCAGATATTCCAGCTCGACAAATCCTATGGCGCCGACGGCATCGTTGCCCGCAACGACATCAAGACCGTCGCCGACCTCAAGGGCAAGACTGTCGCGTCCTCGGCGCCGGGCACGTCGCCCTATTTCATGCTCGCCTGGGTGCTGAACAAGAACGGCATGTCGACCAAGGATGTGACCGTCGTCAACCTGGAGCCGGACGCGGCGGCGCAAGCCTTCCTCGCCGGGCAGAACGATGCGGCGGTGACCTATGAGCCGTTCATTTCCGCGGTGCGCGACAAGTCCGACCAGGGCCATATCCTGGCGACCACACTCGACTACCCGATGGTGCTCGACACGGTTGGCTGTACGCCCGAATTCCTCAAGGCCAATCCGGATGCGGCCAAGGCGCTCGCCGACAGCTATTTCGACGCGCTAGACCTGATCAAGAAAGATCCGCAGAAATCCTACGAGACCATGGGCGCCGATGTGAAGCAGTCGGCCAAGGAGTTCGAGGATTCGGCGAAATACCTGAAATGGGCCGACAGGGCGGAGAACAAGCAGTTCTTCACCAAGGAATTCCAGGATTTTTCCAAGACCGCCGGCGAACTGCTGCTGCAGATGGGGCTGATCAAGGAAGCGCCCGACGTCACCACACTGGCCGACACCAGCGCGTTGTCGAAGTGACAGTGCTGCCTTTGACCGCAATGCGGCGGCGCTTGGCGCCGCCGCCTTCTCCTGGACAAGTGACGATTTGACGATGGGGACGATTTGACGATGCGCCCCTTGCATCCAGTCTCGCCGGGCATCCGAACCGTGCTCGGCATTTCCTTCTTCGTGCTGTTCGTCGTCTTCTGGGCGTGGATCACGCTTGGCGGCCACGTCAACCGCATCTTCCTTGCCGATCCGCTATCGATGCTGCGGGATGGGTGGCGGCTGCTGGTCGAGGATCGTTTCTGGCTCGACATACTGATCACGATCTGGCGGGTTTTCGGCGGCTTCCTGCTAGCGTCGGTCGTCGCGGTGCCGCTCGGCATCGCGATGGGCGCCTGGAAGCCGGTGGAAGCGTTTTTGGAGCCGTTCGTCTCCTTCGCACGCTATTTGCCGGCCTCGGCCTTCATTCCGCTGCTTATCCTGTGGGCTGGCATTGGCGAGCTGGAAAAACTGCTCGTCATCTTCGTGGGCTCGGTGTTCCAGATCGTCCTGATCATCGCGGTCAAGGTCGGCAGCACAAGACGCGACCTCGTCGAGGCGGCCTATACGCTCGGATCCACCAACGACGGCATCGTCAGACGGGTGATCATGCCGGCCAATGCGCCTGAGATCGCCGAGACCTTGCGCCTGGTGCTCGGTTGGGCCTGGACCTATGTCATCGTTGCCGAGCTTATCGGCTCGTCCTCCGGCATCGGCTACATGATCATCAACAGCCAGTCGCGGCTGGCAACGGGGCAGATCATCTTCGGTATCATCGTTATCGGGCTGATCGGGCTGTTGTCCGACTTCGCCTTCAAGGCATTCAACCGCTGGCTCTTTCCATGGAGCCTGGCGTGAGCAAGCTTCTCATCGAAGGCGTCTCGCGCACTTTTGCCGGCGTGAGCGGCGGAGAGCCGGTCAAGGCGTTGATGCCGATCGACGTAGCGGTCGCCGCCAACGACTTCATCACCATCCTCGGGCCATCCGGATGCGGGAAGTCGACATTGCTGCGGATCGTCGCCGGCCTCGAAGCACCGAGCGAGGGTCGCGTGCTGCTCGACGGCAAGGCGGTGACCCGGCCTGGGCCGGATCGCGGCATGGTCTTCCAATCCTACACGCTGTTTCCCTGGCTGACGGTTGCCGAAAACATCGCCTTCGGCCTGCGCGAACGCGGCATGCCTGAGAGGGAGCGGGACGGGATCGTCGCCTCCTATGTCGACCTTGTCGGCCTGAAGGGATTCGAGAACCATTGGCCGAAGCAGCTCTCCGGCGGCATGCAGCAGCGCACGGCGATCGCACGGGCGCTGGCCAACGATCCCGAGATACTCTTGCTGGATGAGCCGTTCGGCGCCCTCGACAACCAGACCCGCGGTCTAATGCAGGAACTGCTGCTCGGCATCTGGGAACGCCGCAAGAAAACAGTGCTGTTCGTCACCCACGACATCGAGGAGGCGATCTTCATGGCCTCGCGCGTGATCGTGATGACGGCGCGCCCAGGCCGCATCAAGTCGGATGTCGCCATCGACCTGCCGCATCCGCGCCATTACACGCTGAAGACCAGCCCGGAATTCTCGGCGCTGAAGGCACGGCTGACGGAGGATATTCGCGTCGAAGCGATGCGCACGGCGCAGGTGTAGTTCGCCTGGCTCACACTGGATCGCGATCGGAAAAGATGCTCGGCTCGCTCAACAGGCGTTTCAGGCGTGAAAGGTCACGCGTCGAGGCACCAGAGCCGCCATGAACGCAGCCCATTTCTTCGCGTCGAGGCGAAAGCTGCGCCGGTCGGCCAGTTTTTCGGATCGGGTCGTTCTCTTACTCACGTGACACCTGATCAGGCCGCCAGCAACTGCTTGCGGTCGACGCGCTCCTGCTGCGGCGAGCGGGCGTAGAGTTCGCGGTAGCATTTGGAGAAATGCGAGGCCGAGACGAAGCCGCAGGCGACCGCCACCTCGACCACCGGCATGGACGACTGGATCAAGAGATGCCGGGCGCGGTCGAGCCGGATTTCGAGATAATAGCGGGCAGGGGAGCGGCCCATCTCAGTGCGGAACAGCCGTTCGATCTGGCGGCGCGACAGGTCAACATGGTCGGCGATCTCTATCAGCGACAGCGGCTCGGAAAGATTAGCTTCCATCAGTTCGATGATGGTCAGCACTTTCGAGTTCTGGACGCCGAGGCGGGCGCGCAGCGGCAGACGCTGGCGGTCGGTAGGGCTGCGCACGCGGTCGGTCAGCACCTGCTCGCAGACGCGATTGACGAGGTTCTCGTCAAAGTCGTCGCCGATAAGTTTCAGCATCATGTCGAGTGCCGCGGTGCCGCCGGCGCAGGTGTAGACGTTCTGGTCGATTTCGAACAGGTCGGCAAAGACATTGGCCTTCGGGAACGCCTCGGAAAAGCCCGGCAGGTTCTCCCAATGGATGGCGCAGCGCTTGTTGGACAACAGGCCGGCTGCCGCGAGGATATGCGCGCCGGTGCACAGACCGCCGACGGCGACGCCGCGATTGTACTCCTCGCGTAGCCAGGCAAAGGCTGACTTGTTCTGATAGCGCTCGACATCGATGCCGCTGCAGACGATGGCCATGTTCGGCCGGTCGGGGCCCGCCATCTTCCTGCGCTCTTCCTCCAGCGAGGTGTTGACAGCGCATTCGACCCCGTTCGAGGCACGCACCGGCTTGCCATCAATGCTGGCCAGGCGCCAGCGGTAGGCTTCGTAGCCGAGCATGCGATTGGCGGAGCGTAGGGGATCGAGCGCGGTCGCAAAAGCGATCATGGTGAAATCGGGAACAAGGAAGAATACAAACGATCGCTTGATCGGATGCTTTACGGCGTTCAAGTGAACCTCACTCATCCATGGCGCGAACAGGATGTCGCGAATAGCATAGCGACATCAGGAAAAACCATGTCTGTCAATTGGCTACGTCGCCCGGAAAAGATTAAATTTGCGACATGGGTCGCAAATGGGCAATCTGCGTGCAGCGAGCCCCGGAAGTGGCACCCGCTGTTCAAAGGACAGGCAGCGTGCGTCCACCGGCAGAACAAAAACGCCGCTCTGGCTGGAGCCAGGCGGCGTTACAGTTCTAAGGCAGCGGCAGGGATGCGCTGCCTCTTAATCTTCAGGCGACGAAGCCCAGGCGCGCCGCATTCATGGCGCCGGTCTGGCCGGGCATGGTGTTGGCGAGGCGCTGGCGCTCGAGAGCGGTGGTCAGGTTCATTTCGCGGCGGGCGAAGAGGCGTGCAAAAAGCTTCATAATCATCTCCATTTGTTGCTCAGACGGGTCGCCTTCGCTTGATGGAGTGGGGCAGCTCGTTTGCTGGCGGTGATATAGGTTCGTGTAAGCAGAAACTAAATCGCAAAAGCGAAGCGCTTGATATGAAAAGCGACATCCAATGCGACAAATTTGGGCAAAGTGCCCGAAATTTATGATTGTTTACAACGAATTAATTGGAAACAGGAGCTGCTATGCGGCTTTCTCATATACGTCATGCGCGAGCCACATGGCTCCGAAACTCATTTGAACACAAATAAAATAGGGAAGGCCTGCCGGGCTGGTTCGCGCGGCAGGCCTTCAGCAAATGCTACACACGATCTACTTTGCTCCAGCCCAGGATCCGGCGCCATGGCGCGCATTGGTCTTGGCGTCGGAGGCTTCAGGCCAGCCGATATCCTTCTGCAGTTCGATCGGCAGGGAGCGGATAGCGCGTTCGGTCTGGTAGCGGGCGCGGGCCGCGCTGAATTCGGCCGCGATACGACCGATGGACGACAGAATAGTCATTATGTTCTCCTTTGGCATTTGGCGCAGCCAGACTGCGCGTTGGCAAATCGGGTTCGTTTCAACTTCATTCGCGTCGAAGGCAGGTCCTGGTTCGCAGGTCATTTCATGGTGCCGATGGCAGCGACCTGCTTCGATGGAGTTGACTATCCTCCCGTTCTGATGTTCAATCAAACGAAATGGAATGATGTTTTGTATCAGAAAAATTGAAGGTCGGTCCCCATGAACGCCCCGCTCAATCATCCACTGCCGTTGCTCGATCTTGACGTTTTGCGCACTTTCGTGGCGATTGCAGAGACCGGCAGTTTCACCACCGCCGCCAATGCCGTCTTCCGCACGCCGTCGGCCGTCTCCATGCAGATCAAGAAGCTGGAGGACATCCTTGGCCGCTCGATGTTCGCGCGCGACGCCCGCTCGGTGTCGTTGACCACGGATGGCGAAATGCTGCTCGGCTATGCCCGCCGGCTGCTGTCGATCAACCGCGAGGTGGTGTCGAAGTTCATCATTCCCGAGATTGTCGGCGTGGTGCGGCTTGGTTCGCCGGATGATTACGGCGAGCGCGTGCTGCCGCATGTGCTGAAGCGTTTTGCGCAGTCGCATCCGTCGATCGCCGTCGACGTCACCATCGACCAGAGCAGCAATCTGCGCCGGCGCATGGACGACCGGGCGCTCGACATCACACTGCTGACCAATTCCTACAAGACCAGCGCGCTCGGCGCCGAGGTGCTGCTGACCGAGCCTATCGTCTGGGCCGGCGCCAAGGGCGGCTGCGCGCATCTGCGCGAGCCGTTGCCGGTATCGCTGTGGGAAGAGGGATGCGCCTGGCGGGCGGGAGCGCTCGATGCGCTTGGCCGCGAGGGCCGCAATTACCGCATTGCCTATATGAGCGCGCACACGGCCGGCCAGCGTGCCGCGATCATGTCCGATCTCGCCGTGGCGCCGCTGCCAAAGTCGTTTCTCGGCAACGACATGGTCGAGCTTTGCCCGAAGGACGGCATGCCCGACATCGGCACCTACAATCTGGCGATGGTGGTGGCGCCGGACGCCAGCGCGCCGGTCAAGGCAGTCGCCGACCACATCCGCGCGACCTTCGAAGTGTTCCGGGAAACCGGCAAGTTCTGATCCGCCAATAGGTTCGAACTGAAAGCAGAAGCACTACTCCGCCGCCGCGGCGGAGGGCGCTTCGAGGCCGGTTCTCATGTCTTGCCCGATCGGCAAGCGGTCCTCACTGAGAAATGCGACGATGTGCTGGCGGGCGCGGCGCGATTCCGGCATGTCGATCAACGGCCAGACGTGGAACATGCCTTCCTCGTAGACGACATCGACTTCGACGCCGGCGGCACGCGCCTTTTGCGCGAAGATCAGATTGTCAGGCGTCAACAAATCGCGTGAGCCGGTCAACAGCAGCGTTTTCGGCAGCACCGACAGATCGCCATAGAGCGGGCTGATGTGCCAGTCTGACGGATCTATTCCTGCACTATAGAGGCGGATTGCCTCCCGCCCGCCCGCAATGCCCAGCCATGGGTCGTTGCGTTCGGCCTCGAACACCTCGGGGTTGGCAAGCGACACGTCGAGGCCGGGTGAAATCAGCACATGGCGCGACGGCACCGGCAGGCGCTTTTCCGCGGCCATCATGGTCAGCACCACGGCCATGTTGCCGCCGGCGGAATCCCCCATGAAGACGATGTCTTCGGCGTCCGTCTCGTCGAGCGCCTGGCGGTAGACGTCGCCGACCATGCCGAACATGGCGTGGAAATCGTGTTCGGGGGCGATGGGGTAGATCGGCACGGTGATGCCGTAGCCCAGCCGGTCGGCCATGTCGGCGATCAGGTGCCAATGATAGGGCGTGATTTCAAAGACATAGGCGCCACCGTGCAGATACAGTATCCGCTTCCGCTCGCCGGCCTTGGGGGCGATTTCATAGACGGGGAAGCCATCGACCGTATGCATCTCGACGTTAAGCCGCTGACGCAGCGAGACAGGAGGCTGGTGATCCTCGGTCTTGCGCGCGGCGGCGATCCAGCGCTGCAGGTTCTCCGGGCTGGAAAACGCCTTCTTGCGGCTGTGCCTGAGCACGAAGGACACGACGTGGCTTTTCAGACTTGGCATGCTGATACACGAACTTCGGCCAAAGCCGACTAAGAGAACCCCTCTATTTCTGAAGATTGTGCCGTCGCTGAAAATGTCAAGATTTGTGTATCTACACGGTGGTGTGATCCGCGCACGGAGGTCGGCGATGCGGCAAAAGCGCGGCACGCAGCCGGTTGCTGGTGATTGTCAGGGCCATGCGAGGTCCGCGGCGGACGCCGAGCAATTTTCATTTGTCGGCGAAGGTCATCAGCGCGACGTACCCAGAAGCAGCGAGGCAAGCGCGGCTTGCGGATCGTTCGGCGGCGAGGCTGGCCAACCAATGTCCTTCTGGACATGAGCCGGCAGGCTATTCAGCGCGCGGATCGCCTTGTTGCTGGCGTGGGTCTGCCTGATGGTAACACCGAAGCGACCGAGATTTCCAAACATCGACATTTTCATCTCCCTTGACGAGCGGTGCCGAGGACTATCTTCGGCCGCCTTTCGATGCCCGGGTAAATGCACCTGCCATGTATCGGAGGGATTTCGCTAAAACGGCGGTTTGGTTTCCAAGCCGGCGCGATTTGGAAACATTTGCACACAAATGAATTATACCGAAGTCAGTGCTCCGGCGCCAACGCGCGTGAAAAACGAGGCGTCCGATGACTCGAATAATTTCCTCTTGCGCCCTTACTGCTCCCGACCACGCCGCCGCCCCTCGTGGCCTTCGCGCGAACGCCGGCGCGGGGCGGCGTCGCCGGCAACGCCATCCTCGCTGACCGTCTTGCGCGGCGGCAGTTTCACCGCCGCCGATAGTTTCGGGAATGGATCGACCTTGTTGGGCAGCGCCATGGCGTAGACGAAATGCTCCTGGAATTTCGGTTCGAGCGCCGTCTCGATCTTCTCGATCTTGCTGACCGTGTCCTCGATCTCGCGGCGATAGCCCCGATTGAGCAGCGCCATACGGGCACCGGCACCGGCGGCGTTGCCGACCGCTGAAACCTTGTCGAGGTCGCAATCCGGGATCAGACCCAACACCATGGCGTATTTCGGATCGATGAAGGAACCGAAGGCTCCGGCGAAGTGGATGCGGTCGACATGCTCGGTGTTCTGCTTTTCCATCAACAGCTTGGTGCCGGCATAAAGCGCTGCCTTGGCGAGCTGAATGGCGCGCACGTCGGTCTGGGTGATGGTGATCTTCGGCCCATCTTCCTTCGATGCGGAGCCTTCCTTAAGCACGTAGGAGAAGGTGCGGCCGTTGGCGACGACGCGCGGCGAGCGGGCCGCAAGCCCCCCATCGATGACGCCGTCTTCCGAGATGATGCCGGCGAGATACATCTCGGCTACCACCTCGATGATGCCGGAGCCGCAGATGCCGGTGACGCCGGTTGCCTGGACGCTGTCGACGAAGCCCGGCTCGTCGGACCACAGGTCCGAGCCGATGACGCGGTATTTTGGTTCCAGAGTGTCGGGATCGATGCGTACGCGCTCGATTGCGCCGGGCGCGGCTCGCTGGCCGCCGGAGATCTCAGCACCTTCGAAGGCTGGGCCCGTGGGTGAGGAGGCCGCGACGACGCGCGTGCGGTTGCCAAGCACGATCTCGGCATTGGTGCCGACGTCGACGATCAGCATCATCTCGTCCTGGCGATGCGGACCTTCCGACAGCGTCACCGCCGCCGCGTCGGCGCCGACATGGCCGGCGATGCAAGGCAGCATATAGAGCCGGGCGCCCGGATTGAGCTTCAGGCCGATGTCCGATGACTTGATGTGCACCGCGCCCGAAACGGCGAGCGCGAAGGGCGCGCCGCCAAGCTCGGTCGGATCAATGCCAAGGAACAGATGGTGCATGATCGGATTGCCGACGAAGACGGAATCCAGGATGTCGTTGCGCTGGACGTTGCCTTCGGCGCAGACCTTGTCGACAAGACTGGAGATCGCCTCGCGCACGGCGACCGTCATGCCTTCGCGCCCGTCCGGGTTCATCATCACATAGGAGACGCGGCTCATCAGATCCTCGCCGAAGCGGATCTGCGGGTTCGATGTGCCCGACGAGGCTGCAACGCGGCCCGACAGCAGCGACACCAGATGCATGGCGATGGTGGTCGAGCCTATGTCGCAGGCGAGCCCATAGGCTTCGTTCTTGAGGCCAGGCCACAATGCCACGACACGCGCGGTCTCGCTGTCGGCATCCTTGTAGATCGCGGCGGTGGCGGTCCAATTGCCCTTGCGCAGGATATTTTGCACCTGCGGCAGCAGATAAAAATCGAAATCGAGGCTTTTCAGGCCCCAGTCGTGCATCAGCGCGATCTTCAGGCGGTCGAGATCGCCAAGCGGCTTGTGCATGTCGGGTTCTTCGATCTCGACATAGCACATGCGGATCGCTGAATCGCGGGCGATCACCCTGGTGTCGGCATCCTTGCGGATCGTCTGCGCGTTGATGACTGTGTCCTGCGGCACGTCGATGACGAGGTCGCCCAGGATCTGCGCCGAGCAGGAGAGGCGGCGCCGTTCGGGCAGGCCACGGACGCGCTCATAGCGCTCTTCCTTGGCGCCCTTGGGCGTGATGTGATCGTTGGAGGAAACGATCTTGTGCTTGGCAAAATTGCCTTCCTGCACCTCGACCTGGCAGCGCCCGCAGGTGGCACGTCCGCCGCACACACTTTCGACGTAGACGCCGAGCTGGCGCGCGGCATCGAGCACCGGCGTCCCGACAGGAAACCGCCCGCGCTTGCCCGACGGCATGAACAGCACGAGCGGATCGGTGATATTTGCAGGTGAGTTCACGATTGCGCGCTTATCCTCGACCCATCCGAGCTTCACGGCCGCCACGGCGGCGGCCGCCATTGTTGGCGCCTTCGCCAGGCGCGTTGACTTGCGTCGGCGCGGCAACTGCTTGGCCGCCCTCGGCCGGCTTGTAGTCCTTGTAGGTGCGGATCCAATTGGTGCAGTTCTCGTCGGTGCCGTTCAGCACATTGGCGCCGCGCACGGCTTCCATCTCCTGCGGACGCACCGGGTTCATGATCGCCGACGTCATGCCGGCGCCGATCACCATGGGAATGAAGGCGGCGTTGATGCCGTGGCGATGCGGCAGGCCGAACGAGATGTTGGACAGGCCGCAGGTGGTGTTGACCTTGAGCTCCTCGCGAAGACGGCGCAGCAGCGCGAACACCTGACGGCCGGCATCGCCCAGCGCGCCGATCGGCATGACCAGAGGATCGACGACGACGTCATGTGCCGGAATGCCGAAATCGGCGCAGCGTTGCACGATCTTCTTGGCAACGGCGAACCGCACATCCGGATCCATCGAAATGCCGGTCTCGTCGTTGGAGATGGCGACGACGGGCACATTGTATTTCTTGACCAGCGGCAGGATGGCTTCGAGCTTTTCTTCCTCGCCGGTGACGGAGTTGACCAGCGGCCGGCCCTTGGCGACCTTGAGCGCAGCTTCGATCGCGGCGGACACCGAGCTGTCGATCGACAGCGGCAAGTCGACCAGACCCTGGACGATTTCCAGCGTCTGCACCAAGAGGCCGGGTTCGGTCTCGTTCGGGTTGACCGAGGTTACGCCGGCATTGACGTCGAGCATGGTGGCGCCACAGGCTGCCTGCTCGAGCGCATCCCTGATGACGGTCTCGAAATTGCCCGCGATCATCTCGGCCGCCAGCTTTTTGCGGCCGGTCGGATTGATGCGTTCACCAATCACGCAGAACGGCTGGTCGAAGCCGATGATGATTTCTCGTGTCGCCGAGGCGACGATGGTACGGGTCATGAATTCTCTCCGCCATGATATAAAGATTTCTTTATATCGTTGTCTGTTTTCGTTCAAGCGAGCCGGTGGTCGTGCGCTATCAGTGCGCAGTCTTCACCATGTCCACCTGGGTTTCGGTAATGTCGTCGTGCAAGATGCTGTCGAGCCGGTCAGCGACAAGCTGGTCGTCGCGACGGATTTCGCGTTTCCACGGCTGGCGACCCTTCAGCACGCCCGATTCATCAACGATCTCGGCGACATATTCCTCCTGCCGGTAGGCCATCACATGGACACCGGAGACGCCTGATATTTCCTTCACCTCGTTGATGATGTCGATGCAGAGCTGCTTGCCTTCCTTCTTCTGGTCCTGGGCGCCTTCCAGCCGCTTGATGATCGAATCGGGAATATGGATGCCCGGCACATTCGATCGGATCCACTTGGCAGTCTTGGCCGAGGCGAGCGGCCCGACACCAACCAGGATGAAACATTTTTCGGTGTAGCCGAGGTCGCGCACCTTTTGCATATAGGTGCGGAACATGGGCACGTCGAAGCAGTATTGGCTCTGCACGAATTGCGCGCCGGCGGCGATTTTCTTGCCCAGCCGATGCGGACGGAAGTCGATCGGCGGCGCGAATGGATTGATCGCAGCACCGAGGAAAAGCTGCGGCGGCGTCGTCAGCTTGCGGCCGGACAGGAACTTGCCGTTATCGCGCATGATGCGGCAGGTCTCGAGCAATGACATGCAGTCGAGGTCGAACACCGGCTTGGCGCCGGGCTGGTCGCCGGCCTGCACGCCGTCGCCGGTCAGGCACAGCATATTGGCGACGCCCATCGCGGCACCGCCCAGCACGTCGCCCTGGATGGCGATGCGGTTCTTGTCGCGGCAGGCGATCTGCATGATCGGCGCATAGCCCATGCGGGTCAGCAATGCGCAGATGCCGACCGACGACATGTGGCAGTTGGCGCCGGATGCATCGACCGCGTTGATGGCGTCGACCCAGCCATCGAAGATCTTGGCGCGGTTATAGACGTCTTCCGGATCGGCGCTGTCGGGCGGATTGAGCTCTGTCGTCACCGCGAACTCGCCGCGCCGAAGCACGCGCTCCAGCCGGCCGCGCGAGGTGTGGCCGGGCAGAGGATCGAGCGGCAGGTGGATGCCGGCCGGGTTCTCGTCGCGCTGGCGTCCGATCATGCCGATGCCCCGGTGTTTGCCGCCTCATTCTTGGCGGCAGCGGCGGCTTCGCGCGCGGCGGCGGCCTGCGCGGTCACCCGCAGCCACGCCGAGGTCTCACGCAGAGACTGGTCGACCGGCTTCTGCACCGTCAGGATCCTGTCTCCGTGAACCATGTTCTGCGAGCCTTCCCAGGCCTTGACCCAGACGCAGGGCATATCGGGTTCGACCTCGCAATTGCCGTTGGCGCGGACGCCGCCGCAAGGGCCGTTGCGCAGCTGCTTGGGGCAGTTCATTGGGCACGACATGCCGGTCGACGACAAGATGCACTGGCCACACATGCGGCAGTCGAACATGAAGCCCTTGACGCGCTTCTCGACGAATTTGATCGGTCCTTCGACGCGGCCGTAGCCGATGCCTTTCCACAGGGGATGCAGCGTCAAGAACATGTCGGCGAACCTGGCGTAGAACCATTCGAGCAATCGCGAATGCCTGACCGACCACAGCCGGACCGCGAAGGAACGCTGCACGCGCCGCTGCGGCGACACGTCAGCCGGCTTGTAGTCGGATTTTGGCGCTGCCTTCTTGACCAAAGTGGCCTGGGTAATCGCCGGGGTGGTTTCAGACATTTTCCTTGCCGCCCGCCTTGACCAGACCGACAAGCCGCTCGCGGTCATATTTCGTGTCGATGTCGTTGAACGCCTTCTCGACCTCGGCTTCAAGGTCATCGCTGACCGGAACGGGATCGGCCTTGCGCCATTCGGCCAGATAGTCGTCAGTGCCGCCGGCGCCGGTGCGCATAGCGCACATGTCGATCGCCTCGGTGAAGCGCAGCGGCAGTTCGCGCTTGGCGTTCTGCCGACCCTTCTTGACGATCACCTGGGCAGGAATGTCGCGCCAGTAGACGACGATCAGATCGGCCATGAATTCTCGCTCCCGTAGAACGCCTCACGTCCGCTTGGACGCACAAAAGACGCTCTACCACTTCAATCTGCTGCATCGGGCTTTCCGAAGATCGATTCCGATTTTCGAGCCGATGCAATATCCGAGCATTGCCGCAACCGCAGTTGGGCCGCTTGTTATGGGACGACGCGCGCGCATTCAAAAGCGACGCATTTGGATGTCGTAAAATGAAAGGTGCGTTTATTCGTTTGCGGCGCGTGCCGGCGGCCGGTTCGACGCGTCGGAAAAGCCGGCGCGCGGCATGCGGATCCGGGCGAAGGACGCGTTACCAGATGCCGGTTCTCAGGCCGGTCCAGAGGTAGAACCAGATCGTCGGGTGATACCATTGCTGCGATGGCAGGCCCGGGTCGAAGGTGGTGAGTTTTCCGGCCAGCACGTCGTTGACCGCCTCGACGCAGATGTCGCGCGAGAACGCGGCCTGCCGAAGGGCATAGCTGGAGATGGTGTCGCCGCGTTTCGGCTGACCGTGCGCCTGTTTCAGCACGCCGCCCGTGTCGACGCCGGCATCGACCAGATGCACGGTGGTGCCGAAATTCTGCGGATCGCCTGATGTCAGCGCCCAGTAGCCGCCATTCATGCCGCGGTATTTCGGCGTGATGCCAGCGTGATAGTTGAGCACCGGGCAAGGCATCCTGGCCAACATGTCCTTCGACAACAGCCTGCAGCCGTTGAGCAGGACAACGCCGGGCTGGATCTTCTCGATCGCCTCGAGGCACTCCGGCCCGTTGGCGGAAGCAACATGGATGATTTCCTGGCCTCGCCGCGGCTCGACCTCCAGCTTTTCTTCGGCAATCAGCCGGGCGGCATGGCTGGCGAGAAGGCGTTTGCCGAGTCTGCTGAGCACCATCGTGCCAAGTTGGCCGACGGCGGAGATCCAACCCTGACGGCGAGTCCGACCACGAAGCAATTGCTTTTTGGATTCAGGCGTTTCGAGGACGACGCTGACAGGGCCGACGCGGTCGGTGATCGCGTTGACGATAGCCCAGACATGCTGGCCTCCTCCGGTGACGACCACGATCCGCGTACTGGATTTTGATGCTGCCATGGATCTTGCCCCCTCCAAGCAACCCGTTCTCGACAATGGGCGGGATGCTAGGGCGTTCGGGTTAATCCTTGGTGATCAGCTCTTCGATACACGGTCAGCGCTTGAACTCGATGATGTCGAGCTTCGATTCATAGTAGGGCGCCGGAAATTCGATGCGCCATTCCTTGGCGCTGTTGCGAAAGGCATAGCCGACCTGGTCGGTCTGCGGACCACTGCCATAGGGCTTTGCCGGATCGCTGTTGACATAGAAGGAGCCGAGATAGATCGCACGTTTCTCGCCATCGTCGAAGAAACGGCCCTTGGTGCGCTGCGAGCCGCTGATCTTTTCCATCCGCCAGCCGGAACCGTCGTCGGTCACCTTGCATTTGAACCAGCCGTAGATGACGAGCGGCAAAGGTCCGCCGGCCTTGATGGTGCGGCACTGCCAGTTGCCGGTCAGGTCCTTGTCGGAGAAGGAAACCAGCGGCTTCGCCAGCAAAGTGTCGAGCTGCTTGACTTCGGCCGGATCACCCGCTTTCGCCTCGGCGAGCGCCGCCTTGCGCGTCTCGCCATATTTGTCGAGCCGCGTCTTGTCTGCGGCAGTGATGAGTTTCTGCACCTCGCCATCGGCAAGGGCGGGAAGTGTGCAGCAGAGCAGGCCGACAAGGGCGAACAGCGGACGAAGTGTCATAGGAGGCCTCCCGGTTGAAGTTTGGCGCCGCGCCGGCTGGTGCATAATCTATCGGGTCGCTGGCGCCTGTCATCCGTGCTTAACAGCGTCACGGTCAAGAATCATGGTGTGACGAATGCGAATCTTGCTCACGGGATCGTCGGGTTGGCTGGGCAGCGCACTGGCACCGCGCCTGCGCGCGATTGGGCATGACGTCATCGGGCTCGATCCTGCGCCATCGGCGGAGACGCGCCTTATCGGCTCGATCGCTGATCGCGACCTTGTCATGCGGACGGTCAGGGAAAACCAGATCGACGCGATCATTCACAGCGGCGCGCTGCACAAGCCCAACATAGAGAGCCGCGCAAACAGCGATTTCGTCGCCACCAATGTGCAAGGCACGCTCAACCTGCTCGATGCGGCGGTGGCCGCCGGTGGGCAGCGCTCTGATCGCCGATGCTCCGTCGGTCGTAGTGCGCAATTTCCCGGATTGTCCGGGCCCCTACGCGCGAAAGGGCTGGACGATATTTTCGTCGATCGACCGGGTCTACGGCGCCGCGCGGGGCGGCCTAGCCGGTGCCGGCAGCGGCCTGCGCCACTCCGGCCGTCAGATCGCCATAGCCGGTGGCGCGGCGCTCATAGACCAGACCGAGCATTTTCGCAGCCTTTTCGGCTACCTTGTCGAGCTCCGGATCATCGGTCTGGGCGAGATAGATCAGCTTCTCGTAATTGCCGAAATAATCCTTGATCAGCTCCGGGTGCTTGTCGAGGCCGAGAGGCTTCATGAAGAAGGCGTCGAACTGACGGCACAGGAAGTCGGTCATGTAGAACGACATCATGTCGTCGTCGGCGACCTTCGCATAGGCGTCCATGCCTTGGTAGAAGGCGAAGCAGTGCGGCCCTGCCATGCGCTCGACGCCATGCTTCTCGCAGACGCGGTCGAGCATGCCGCCCGTGCCGCAATCGGCATAGCCAACGAAGATGTGCTGATAGCCGTCCGCCCTGGCCTTTTCGATCGCATTGTCCATGGCCGGCGCTATGCGGTCCGGATAGAAATGGAACTCCGCCGGCAGGCAAGTCAGGTCGAGATGATCGAGCTTGAGCTGCTCCTTGACGGCCAGAACCTCGCGCGCAATCATCCCACAGGCGATAACGAGCAGCCTGTCGTCTTGATTCGGTTTCGTTATTTGCGTCTTGGCCATGGGACCAGTCGGGTCGGCTTTCGTTGCTGTGGCGCTGATTTATCTATTGAGGGAGACACCGTTCATGAAACTGCTACGCATCGCGCCGATTGCCATATTGGCCTGCGCGCTGGCCCTTACGGCTTGCGCGAACACTGTCCGCGGCGTCGGCAAGGACGTCAAGTCGACGGCCAAGGCAGTCGAGGACACCGTCACCAAGCCTTGATCCACGCGCAGCCTTCCTCATCATCTGGGGACAAAAAAGCCGCGCTGCAAGGCGCGGCTTCTTTCATGGAGCATTTCGGGGCCGGCTCAGGCCGAAGCGCGAACGTTGTGCTTGCGCTTCATGTAATCCTTGGCGGTCTCGACCGCCACCGCCGCGTCGCGGCAGTAGGCATCGGCGCCGACGGCCTTGCCGAATTCCTCGTTCAGCGGGGCGCCACCGACCAGCACGACATAGTCGTCGCGGATGCCCTTTTCCTTCATCGTGTCGATGACGACCTTCATGTAGGGCATGGTCGTGGTCAGCAGTGCCGACATGCCGATGATGTCTGGCTGATGCTTCTCGATCGCATCGAGATATTTCTCGACCGCATTGTTGATGCCGAGGTCGATGACGTCGAAGCCGGCGCCCTCCATCATCATGCCGACAAGGTTCTTGCCAATGTCATGGATGTCGCCCTTGACGGTCCCGATCACCATCTTGCCCTGCTTCGGCGCACCAGTGGCGGCGAGCAGCGGACGCAGGATGAACATACCGGCCTTCATCGCATTGGCCGACAGCAGCACTTCGGGAACGAACAGGATGCCGTCGCGAAAATCCTCGCCGACGATGCGCATGCCTTCGACCAATGCCTCGGTGAGCACCTTGTAGGGCGCCCAGCCGCGCTCGAGCAGGATGTTGGTGCCTTCCTCAATCTCTTCCTTCAGCCCGTCATAGAGATCGTCGTGCATCTGCTGCACCAACTCGTCGTCGGAAAGTTCGGAAAGGATGATCTCGTCGTCGGACATTTGTATCGAACTCCTGCCGGCATCACGACTGCGTCGCAAGGCACCAAATATTCACGGTCATTCCTAACCCGCTAGGGGCATGTATCCATAGCTGATTTGCGACTTCCCGCAAAAGGAAAGCGACCGCAAATCTCTTGCAATTCTTGTCGATTTTGCGACAGGCGTTGGCGCTGGCGGGCCGTTTCGAATAGGGTGCATGGCTACGATCTGGCAGGAAGCGGCGAGAGGCAGTCGCTACGGATTCCAGACAAGAACAAATTCAGGGAAGAACGACCATGAGCGAACACGCGGCAGTCGATCAGGAAGCGTCAAACGCGCGACGCGGGCGCGGCGCTAGCGGCGGTGCTGCTGCCCGGCGCGCAGCACGTTCGGGCGGTGGCCCCGGCACCCAGCTCACCTACATCAAGCGCAAGATCAACATCTACGAGGTGCTGGATGAGGAAGGCCTGGCGCTGATCGAGAAGAACACCGACACGGTGCTCGAGGAGATCGGCATCATCTTCCGCGATGACGCCGAAGCGCTGCAGCTCTGGAAAGAGGCAGGCGCCGACGTCAAGGGCGAGCGCGTGCACTTTCCGAAAGGGCTCTGCCGTTCGCTGCTCAAGACCGCGCCATCCGTCTATACCCAGCACGCCCGCAATTCCGAGCGCTCGGTGCAGATTGGCGGCAATGCCACGGTCTTCGCGCCGGTCTACGGTCCGCCCTTCGTCCGTGACCTCGATGGTGTCAGGCGTTACGCGACGATCGAGGATTTCCGGAATTTCGTGAAGCTCGCCTATATGGCGCCGTCGATCCACCATTCGGGCGGCACGGTGTGCGAGCCGGTCGACGTGCCGGTCAACAAGCGCCATCTCGACATGATCTACAGCCACATCAAATATTCGGACAAGCCGTTCATGGGTTCGGTGACCGCGCCGGAGCGCGCTGAAGACACCGTCGCCATGGCCAAGATCGTGTTCGGCGACGATTTCGTCGAAAACAACACGGTGCTGACCAGCCTGATCAACGCCAACTCGCCGATGGTGTTCGACGAGACCATGCTCGGCGCGCTGAAGGTCTATGCGCGCCATAACCAGGCCTGCATCGTCACGCCGTTCATCCTTGCCGGCGCGATGAGCCCAGTGACGGTTGCCGGCACGCTGACGCAGGTTCTGGCCGAAGTGCTGGCTGGTGCTTCGTTCACGCAGCTGATCCGGCCGGGCGCGCCGGTGCTGTTCGGCACCTTCGCTTCGTCGATCTCGATGCAGTCGGGCGCGCCGACCTTCGGCACGCCGGAGCCGTCGCTGGTTTCCTATGGCGCGGCACAGCTGGCGCGTCGCCTCGGCCTGCCGTTCCGTACCGGCGGCTCGCTCTGCGCGTCCAAGGTTCCGGATGCACAGGCGGCCTATGAAAGCGCCAACACGCTGAACTCGACCATCCTGGCCGGCACCAATTTCGTGCTGCATTCGGCTGGCTGGCTCGAGGGCGGACTCGCCTCCTGCTACGAAAAGTTCATGATGGACATCGACCAGCTCGGCATGACGCAGAAATTCTCCGAGGGCGTCGACCTGTCGGAAAACGGCCAGGCGATGGACGCCATCCGCCAGGTCGGGCCGGGCAGCCACTATCTCGGCTGCGACCACACCCAGGCCAATTTCCAGACCGCCTTCTACCGCTCCAACATCGCCGATAACAATTCCTACGAGCAGTGGCTGGCCGAAGGCGAGAAGACCGCGCCGCAGCGCGCCAACGAACTCGCCCGCCGCTGGCTGGAAAGCTACGAGGCGCCTCACCTCGATCCGAGCATCGACGAAGCGTTGAAGGACTTCATCGCCAAGAAGAAGGGGTCGATGCCCGACGCCTTCACTTGAAAGGAGCCCGAGTCAGGCGGGGCTAAAGTCGCCAACATCATCCACAAGGAAGTCTGGCGGAGCGCCTTCTCCGATCCGGTCAAGAAGGAATGATTGCGCCCGCCGCCGGCAGCGTTGACCGTATTGCTGCGGCGCTTCACGCCAACGGCCTTGTTCTTCGTGGCGGTTTCAATTTTACGCCGGGTGAGGCGCCGGTGACCGGCTCGCCAGGCGCCCCGGCAAGATCCGTCCTGCTGGTGGGGCAGGCGGGTGCTGCGCCCTGGCCGCATTTCATGCGCTGGCGGGAAAAGCAACCACGGAGCATCGCCAATCCGCTTGACACCTGGTCGCGCGAAGTGATCGGTGCCGTGGCGAAGACATTCGGGGCATGGGCCGTTTCGCCCTCCGACAAGCCTTATCTGCCGTTCCAGCAATGGGCGATGCGGGCGGAGGGGCTGAAGCCATCGCCGCTCGGCATCCTCATGCATCCGCAATACGGGCTCTGGCACGCCTATCGCGGCGCGCTGCTGTTCGAGGACGAGCTTCCGGTTCGGGCCGCCGAGGCAGCGCCCCACCTTTGCGATACCTGTGTCGAAAAGCCCTGCCTAAAATCCTGTCCGGTCGCTGCTTATTCCCCGCAAGGATTCGCCTATCAGTCCTGCTTGGCGCATGTACGAGGGGCGGACGGCGAACCGTGCCGTGCCGGCGGCTGCCTCGATCGCAATGCCTGTCCCTATGCCACGGCCTATCGCTATCCCGCGGAAGTTCAAGTCTTCCACATGGCGGCATTCGCGGGGCTGTAGGCCGACACCCAATCCCGCACGATATGTTGACTACCAGGTTTAGAGAGCGCCTTGCCGTATCGGCTTGGCCGGATATGTATCGCACGACAACCGAACGGAGCCGGGCGATGACGAAACAACACCTTCACATCGAGACCAGGGATGGCGTTGCCAAGGCAGGGCTTTTCCGTTCGGCAAAGGCATCTTCGACCAAGGCCGGCGTCATTCTTTATCAGGACGCTTTCGGTCCGCGGCCGGCGCTCGTCAGCATGGCCGAGCGGCTGGCAATGAAGGTTATGCAGTGCTGGTGCCGGACCTGTTCTACCGAAATGCGCCTTACGGGCCGTTCGACGCCAAGACCGCCTTCGTCGAGGAAAACACCAAGGCAGCGCTGACGGCGCTGGTCAGTGGTACGACGCAGGAGATGACCATCCGCGACAGCGGTGCATTCCTCGACGCTCTGGCTGCTGAAGGCATCACTGGACGCATCGGCACCGTTGGCTATTTGCATGGGTGGCGGCCGGGCACTGAATGCCGCCGCGACCTATCCGGACAGGATAAGGGCCGCGGCGAGCTTCCACGGCGGCAATCTGGCCAGCGATGCCGCCGACAGCCCGCATCGCAAGGCAGCCTCCATCAAGGCGCGGGTCTATGTCGGCATGTCGGGTACCGACAGAAGTTTCCCGCCGGAACAGTCGGCACGACTGGCCGAGGCGCTCAGGGTGGCGGACGTCGACTACCTCATCGAGAACTACGTCGGCGTGGCGCATGGCTGGTGTGTGCCCGACCATAGCGCTTTCAATGCCGTAGGTGCGGAGCGCCACTGGAAGCGATTGACGGAGTTCTTCGCCGAGACGCTCGTCTAATGTCGGGATTCACTGCCAGGTCAGAAGATGACTATCTGCGCGCACCGTCATAGCGACGTGGCCTATTCCATTGATCGCACAGATCGCCCTGCGCGGAGCGCCATGCGATTACGACCGCACGACCGATGGAACGAAGAATGAGCGGCGGCGGCAGATGATTTTCACCTTGCCGCCGCTCCCAGGCAGCGCCTACTAGCTCTGCTCTTCCGCGGCTGTTCTTGCCTGTTGGCTGCCCGTCTCGTTCGCTGTATCAGGCAGCACAAATGGCGCGGCCCCGGATGAGCGGGTCGAGCGGGAACGAATAGCTGATGCAATCCTATGATGTCGTGATCATCGGCGCGGGTGCCGCCGGAATGATGTGCGCCGTGGAGACGGCCAAACGCGGCCGTTCGGTGCTGATCCTCGATCACGCGGCAATGCCTGGCGAAAAGATCCGCATCTCCGGCGGCGGCCGGTGCAATTTCACCAACATCCATGCCAGCCCGAAAAATTTTCTCTCGGGCAATCCACATTTCTGCATTTCGGCGCTCAGCCGCTACACACAGCGCGATTTCATCGCGCTCGTCCAACGCCACCGCATTGCCTACCACGAGAAGACGCTTGGGCAGTTGTTCTGCGACGGCTCCGCACGCCAGATCATCGACATGCTGGTCTCGGAAATGCAGGGCAGGGGCGTGGAGCTGGCACTGTCGACCAAGGTTGAGGATGTCCGCAAAACCGCCGAGGGGTTTATGCTCACCCTCTCCACGGGCACGGTCACTTGCCAGTCCGTTGTTGTGGCCTGTGGCGGCAAGTCGATCCCCAAGATGGGGGCGACCGGTTTCGGCTATGAGCTTGCGGAACGGTTTGGCCTTGCTGTTGTCGAAACGCGGCCGGCGCTGGTACCGCTGACCTTCGACGCCAACACGCTCGAGCGGTTGGCGCCCCTGGCTGGCAACGCCGTCGACGCGGAAGTCGCCTGCGGCAGCACGCGGTTCGCTGAAGCGATGCTGTTCACGCATCGCGGCGTCAGCGGACCGTCCATCCTGCAGATATCGTCCTATTGGCGCGAGGGCGATGAAATCCGCGTCGCCATGCTGCCGGGGATGGATGTGGCGGACCTCATTCGCGCCGCCAAGCACGGCAATGGACGGCAAGCGGTGCAGACAGTGCTGGCAAACCATCTGCCGAAGCGGCTTGCACAATCGATCGCTGAGCGAACCGGGCTCGACGGTAACCTCGCCGATCTTTCTGACGCCCAGATCAAAACCGTCGCCGCCGCGGTCAATGAATGGCGCATCAAGCCGGCCGGTTCAGAAGGCTACCGCACCGCCGAAGTGACGCTGGGCGGGGTCGACACCAACGGACTCGACCAGAAGACGATGCAGGCGAAATCCGTGCCGGGCCTGTTCTTCATCGGCGAAGTCGTCGATGTCACGGGTTGGCTGGGCGGCTATAATTTCCAATGGGCATGGTCGTCGGGCTGGGTGGCGGGGCAGGCAGCTTAGCGCCGATCCACGACGGGCTTGGTAGTTTTACTTCTGTGGCTTTGCTCCAGTAACCACCGGCGCCTTCTTCTTCTTTTTGGCCTGATTGTAGTCGATAGCGGCACGGACGAGCTCTTTCAGGGCATCCTCATCGAGCTTATCGCCCTCAAAGATGTCGATCGCCCGCCACACCTTGCCGCCAAAACCGTTGTTGAACAGCTTGTCTGGATCGGGCAGGCTGGCGCCATGGGAAAAGGTGAGCTTCACCTTATCCTTGTGCGCGTTGCCGACCACGATGTTCCCGTCGCGGCACCATACGGGGCTCCCCATCCACCTCCACTCCTCGACGATGTCCGGGTCGGCTGCAAGGATGGTCTTGCGGATGCCGGCGAGCGTCTCGCCGCGCCAGTCAGTGAGCCCGGCGATCAGTTGGTCGATCTGTTCGGATGGGCTCATTGTGTGCCTTCCTGTGTCTCGATGGGTTTCAACTGCCGCCTGCTACCAGCGCGCCAACTGAGTGATCTGAACGAGGTTGCCGCAGCCGTCGTTCAGCTGGGCGATCGTTGAACCCGTGACCTCGGTCGGCGCCATGGCGAATGCTGCGCCCTTCGCCTTGATGCGCTCGTAGTCGCCCTTGACGTCGTCGGTGAAGAACATAACCGCGGGCTGGCTCTGTTTGAAGATAGCTTCCTGATAGGCCTTGGCGGCCGGGTTGTCATTGAGCGCGAGCTGCAGCTCGGTCCCGTCGGGTTCTTCGGCAGATGCAACGGTCAGCCAGCGATAGGGCCCATTGCTGAAATCGGCTTTCTTGATAAAGCCGAGCACGTCGGTATAGAAGCGCAGAGCGTTTTCCTGGTTGTCCACGTACACGCTGGTCAGCTTGATCTTCATAGCTATTTCTCCTCTGTCGTATTCGGTCGCTGCGGGATCCAGCCGGGCAGGGCCGCGGCCTGTTTCACCCAGTCCGCCATCCGCGCCTCGTCGAACTGGTCTTCGCGGATGTCGATCCAGCGCACATCCTTGCTCTTTGCCGTGCCGCCGGGCGGGATCGGCCGCAATGACGTGCCGCTGAAGAAGGTCACCTTCACGTAATGGGTGAAGACATGGAACGACACGAACCAGCCCTGGCCCTCGATGCCGTAGAATGGCGAGTTCCATCGCACGGCCTTGCGCACGTCAGGCACGTTGCGCTGGATGAGTGCGTCGAGGCGCTCGCCTAGGCCGCGCTTCCAGCCCGGCATTGCGGCGATGTATGCCTGCACCGGGGCGTCGCCGTCGCCTTTGGCTATCTGCGGGTTGCCGCCCGACAGCAGGACCGGTGCGGCGCTGGCCTTGGTCGATTGTCCCGGCGTCTTGGCCATTCTGCCACTCCTATCCGCCCGCATGCTGCGCGCGGTTGGCGGCATAGGGCAGCACGAACATGTACAGACCGCTGAATAGCAGCAGGAAGAGCGGCAACAGTGGTGAGTAGACCACCCAAGCGGGAGGCTGCCCGAATGCCATGGTGACGAAGTTGGCGATGACGGTCAGCGTAAAGATGATCGACAGCCAGCGATGAATTTGCCGGATCCATTTGTTCCAGTCCAATGAGACCTCCCGTCAGGCGAGCCGAAGCGGACCAGCGATCCGCTTGCCGACAGTTTCAATCCAGCCGCGCCAGCACATCCTCCAGGGCCGTGAGGAACCTTTGCCAGCCTACCGTGGCGCCGCGGAAGTAAGGCTGCTGATCCGACCGGAAGCCCGTCTGCTCCATGCGCAGATGGGTCCCCTTGCTCGTAGCGGTAAGCGTCCAGGTGACCACGCTCTCGAGATCCTTGGTATCCCAGGTGTAGGATAGCGTCTTATTGGGCTCGACTGTCTGGACCTGACAGGTGACGCCGCCCCAGTCGGCGCTGAGATTGAACCGGTGGTCCACGACTGGCTTGAAGTTGTTCTTCATCAGCCACTCCTCGATCAGATGCGGTTGGGTGAGCGCGCGCCAGATCTTTTCCGCCGGATAAGGTATCTCGCGTTCGACGACGACGGAGCGCGTTTCGGTTGCAGTGTTGGTCATTGGTCCATTCTTTTGAGCAAATTTTCGAGGTCGTCGAACCGGCTCTGCCAGAACGCGTTCATCTGGTTCGTCCAATCGGTCAGTGGGGAAAGCGCTGCGAGCTGGGCGCTATAGTGGGTCTGCCGTCCCTCATGGCGATCGCGCACCAGCCCGGCCTGCCTGAGCAGACCGAGATGTTTCGACACCGCCGGCTGTGACACGCCGGATTGAGCCGTCAACGCCCCCACCGTCTGTTCACCCTCGCGGCACAGGCGCTCGAAGATCGCCCGACGCGTCGGATCGGAGAGCGTCCTGAAGAGGACATCATGAGCGTTGGTCATTGGATTGATAACTCACCAGCTATTGATTTGACGTATAACCGCCGAGATATAGATGTGTCAAGCGGGCGTTGATGGTCACGATCCGGCTGTTTCCAAAAAAATCTTTCCATTGCCCAAAGGAATCGCCATTAGCCTTCGTCCAACAGGCAAATGATGGCGATGATGCTGGATGAAAGCGAAGCCTCCGACGCCGAACTGATAGGGCGTGCGAAGGGCGGAGACAGGGGGGCCTTCGGCACATTGCTGGAAAGGCACTATGACTTCGTCTATCGCGCCGCCTATCGCTGGTGCGGCAAGAAGGCGGACGCCGAAGACATCGCCCAGGAAGTCTGCGTGCGGTTGGGCAAGGCGATCCGCGATTATCGCGGCGGCGGCGCCTTCACGACATGGCTCTATTCCGTGACGATGAACGCCGCGCGAGACATGATGCGCAAGACCGCGCGCGAGACTATCAAGACCGAGGCCTATGGCATCCATGCGCTGATCGCGGGCGAGGCTTCGGCGGAACCGGAAGACCCGGCCGATGCGCTTTGGGCAGCGGTGCGGCAATTGCCGGACAAGCAACGCGACGCGGTGCTGCTGGTCTATGGCGAAGGATTGAGCCACGCGGCCGCCGCCGAGGCGATGGCGATCTCGGAGACGACGGTTTCCTGGCACATCCATGAAGCGAAGAAACGGCTGAAGACGCTGATGCGCACGGCCGGGGAAGTGTGACCATGGTCGACGACAACGAACTCAAGAGACTGCGCGATATCGCGGCGCCGGCGCCGGGCGGGAGCGCGAAGGCCCGTGCCTTCGAAGCTGCTCTGCGCGCATACGATCAGGAAAATATTGCTGCTGTCACCCAAGGATCGGTGGGGGGGCTTCGTCTCACAGAGCGAGCACAAAAGCTCTGGAGCGAGATCATGCAAAAGAAACTCATTGCCACGCCGGCCCTTGCAGGGCTCGTCGCCCTGCCGATCGCCGGATACGCCACCTTCCATATGCTGAGGGAGCAGCCGCCCAAATTCGGCGGCGACGAGAAGATCAGCGAGACGCTGGCCGACAAGCCGACGACCCTGAAGCCGACGACCGCCGAGCCGAAGCCGGTTCGCACCGAGCTGGAGAAAGACAAGAAGGCCGACGCCGATGTGGAAAGCCGCGATGCCACCGATGCGCTCGTGGCGCCGGTCTCGCCGCCAAAATCCGAATCGACCGTTGCCGCCGGCGGTACGGCACAGCAGGAATCGGCGATTTCAAGTGGCGCTCCACGACAGGACGCGCTGGGAGGCGGCGTGCCGGCCGAACCCGTGCCACCGGCACCGACAGGTGAATTCGCGTTGGATGGCGCCGTAAGCGCACCCAGCACCTCTCGGGCCGCCCGCATGCCGGCCGAGTCCAAGCTGATGGTGCCGCAGCCGTCGACCTTGCCGGCCGACCAGGTGCAGCCGCAACAGGAAAACCGCGACCGCGTCGAGGATTTCAAGACCAATCCGGTGCATGCCGCGCTCGAGGACCCGGTCTCGACCTTCTCGATCGACGTCGACACGGCCTCCTATTCCTTCGTGCGCGGCTCGCTGAAACAGGGCACCCTGCCGCAGGCAGATACGGTGCGCGTCGAAGAGATGATCAACTACTTCCCCTATGACTGGAAGGGGCCGGATTCGGCCTCGACGCCATTCAACTCGACCGTCAGCGTGATGCCGACGCCATGGAACACGCACACCAGGCTGATGCATGTCGCCATCAAGGGGTTTGACGTCAAGCCGACCGAGCAGCCGAAGGCCAATCTGGTTTTCCTGATCGATGTCTCGGGCTCGATGGACGAGCCGGACAAGCTGCCGCTGCTCAAATCGGCTTTCCGGCTGCTGGTCAGCAAGCTGAAGGCGGACGACACCATCTCTATCGTCACCTACGCGGGTGACGCGGGCACAGTCCTGGAGCCCACTAAGGCGTCCGAAAAGGACAAGATTCTCCGTGCCATCGACAATTTGACGCCTGGCGGTAGCACGGCCGGCGAAGCGGGCATCAAGGAAGCCTACAGGTTGGCGCAAAAATCCTTCGTCAAGGACGGCGTCAACCGGGTGATGTTGGCTACCGACGGCGACTTCAATGTCGGCCAGAGCGACGACGATGATCTGAAGCGGCTGGTCGAGAGCGAGCGCAAGAGCGGTGTCTTTCTGTCGGTGTTCGGTTTCGGCCGCGGCAATCTGAACGACCAGATGATGCAGACCATCGCCCAGAACGGCAACGGCACCGCCGCCTATATCGACACGCTTGCCGAGGCAGAAAAGGTGCTGGTCGAGGATGCCTCCTCGACGCTGTTCACCATTGCCAAGGACGTGAAAATCCAGGTCGAGTTCAACCCGAACAAGGTCTCGGAATATCGCCTGATCGGCTATGAGACCCGGGCGTTGAACCGCGAGGATTTCAACAATGACCGCGTGGATGCCGGCGATATCGGTTCGGGCCATTCCGTCACCGCGATCTACGAGATCACGCCGAAAGGCAGCGGTGGCGAGCAGATCGATCCGCTGCGCTATGGCCAGGCGTCAGTGGACAATGGCGGCGTTGCCAATGCGGACGAATATGCCTTCGTCAAGATACGCTACAAGCTGCCCAATGAAGACGTCTCGAAGCTGATCACCACGCCGGTGACCTCGGCCAACGAGATTTCGTCCTTCGACCAGGCCAGCACCGACCAGCGCTTCTCCGTCGCCGTTGCCGCCTTCGGCCAGAAGCTGCGCGACGAGGATGCGACCGCGAAGTTCGGTTACGACAAGATCATGGAGATCGCCACTGCCGCTCGAGGAGCCGACCCGTTTGGGTACAGGTCCGAGTTCCTCTCGCTCGTGCGCCTTGCCTCGGCGCTGGGCGGTAACCGGTAGTGGTGATAACGGCCGGTTTCTTTCAGATGGGATCGTTCTGACAGGGGAACCGACCAACGGGCAGGTGAGGCAGGCCGGCGAGGGGTTCATTCCCTTGCCGGCCCTTTTTTGGGAAGTTTCCCGGGTCGTTAAATTGCGCAGCATTTCCGGTACCGGATCGCAACCTCCTCCTTGCTACACGGGATAGGTCTACGGGGCTTGAGGAGCCGGAATTGCAGATCAGGACTATCGCCAACTCGATACCGCCGGCAGGGGACGCCTCGGCGGTTCCATCTGCCCCGTCATCCGAATCCAGGCGCATCGGCGACGATGTCGCGCAGGCGCGCCACACCGCCATGTCGGCGCTGAACAACGACCGCTTCCGCATCATGCTGGAGCAGATCACCGATCCGACTTCATCCGGCGCGCTGATGACGATGCGCAGCGACAGTTTGGTCGATTTCAAGTCGGCGCAGTCGAGCTACGCCGACAACAGCGAGTAAAAGACCCACAGGATCAGGCGCGGCTGCGGCGGCGCTCGCGGCGGGCTTCACTGGTCTCGGCGGTGTTTTCCGTCGCCACCTTGTTGCGCATCGGACCGATGCGCTCGACAATCGCGGCAACCGTCGGACGATCCGCCTTGGTGTGGGCGTCGAGCGCCTTGCGCATCGCGGCAAGGTGCTGGAACGAGGTGCCGCAGCAGCCGCCTATGATTTTGGCGCCGCCATCGACGGCGAGCCTGACATAATCGGCCATCAGTTCGGGCGTGCCGGAATAATGGATTTCGGTGCCGCGGAATTCAGGAATACCGCAATTGCCCTTGACGATCACCGTCGCCTCCGGCTTCGCCTCGGTCATGTCGAGCAGCGAGGCCAGGATATCGGATGCTCCGACACCGCAATTGGCACCAACGCCGAGCGGCGCCTGCGACAACCCATCGGTGACGCCGTGGATATCCCTAGGCAGCAGACCCATCATAGTGCGGCCGGCGGTGTCGAAGGAGCCGGTGTAAGTGTAGGGCAGGCCGACGCGGATGGCAGCCTCGGCAGCGGCGCGGATCTCGTCGGGAGCCGACATCGTCTCGATCCAGGCAACTTCGGCGCCGCCGGCCTTGAGGCCCTCGATCTGCTCGGCGAAGGCGTCGACCGCCTCGTCATAGGTCATGGCACCAAGCGGCACCAGCAATTCGCCGGTCGGGCCGACCGAGCCGGCGACGATCACCTTGCGACCGGCCTTGTCGGCGACAGCGCGCGCGAGCTCGGCCGCGCGCTTGTTCAGCGCATGCGCGCGGTCCTGCGCATGGTGCAGCTTCAAGCGATGACGAGTGCCGCCGAAGGAGTTGGTCAGGATGATGTCGGCGCCGGCATCGACGAAATTCTGGTGCAGGCTGGTGATAGTGTCGGGCGCCGTCTCGTTCAGCAGTTCGGGCGCCTCGCCGGCCTCGAGCCCCATGGCGAACAGATTGGTGCCGGTGGCGCCATCGGCGAGCAGCACACCCTTTTCAGCCAACAGCGCATCGATCGGGTTGGTGGTCGTCATCGGATTGGCTCTCATGTTTCGAATTCGAATAAGGATATAAAGAAGTCTTTATGTGCAGTCAATGAAATAGCAGTGACGGCAGGATCCAGTCCGCCCATGGAATCATAATCCCGAGGCTCAGACAGTGCCTGATGGGAACGACATGCCGGCCAGTCTGTGCGCGAAGCCTGCCGCCTCGTGCGCGTTGATGTCGGCGGCGCGGATCAGATTGTCGAAATGCTGGATCAGCGTCTGGATCGGCTGCGTGGCGTTGAGCACCAGATACATGTCGCCGACATAAATGGCGGCACGATAGGGCCCGAAGATGGTGTAGGGGATCGAATAGCGCATCCGCCCGTCATAGAGAAACAGCCGGAATGCCGGATAGAGATCGTCGAGCAGGGTCGCCATGTGCAGCAGCTGGGCGCGCCGATCGGCTTCCGGGAAACGATCCCAGACGCCCAGCCCGCGCGCGAATATCTCCAGCGTATGGCGCGGCATGCAGACTTCCATGTCGGTTTCCGGCCGCCTGTTATAGTCGATGCGGTATTGCGTTTCGCCGGCCTGCGCCAGGCGGCTCTTGTTGGTGATGCCCGCTTCGTACTCGACCAGCGCTTCGGTGCGCAGGAGATCGGGAATGCCGGCCGGCACGTAGCGGATCTTGGTGCCGGCGGCCTCGGCATGCCATTTGGCCAGCAGCGTGCGATCGAAGCCATCGGGTGCCTCCTCGATCTCGAGGCTCTCGCGGATTTCGCCGGTGAGGCCCTCGTCCTGGCTGAGGCCGAGAAGCCAGTCGAGCGACACTTTGAACTCGGCAGCGATGTTGAGCAGCGTCTCGGCGCGAGGCAGGCGGGTCGAGGCGCCTGACAGCAACTGCGACAGCGCCGAGCGATCGATGCCGACCGCAGTCGCGAAAGCCGACTGATTGAGGTCGGAGCGTGTCAAGAGCATTTTCAGGCGTTCGCGAAAGATGGTCGACAGATCACGCTTGTCCATATCGGTGCTCCGGTCCGATTGAGGAAAAATTTGCGCCGAAGCGTCTTCGAGCGCTCCCTAGGCGTAAATGAATCCATAAGTCTGTTTACAATGTATAACATGTGCGGTCAAAAATGCGCAATCGCAACAGCTTGTGCACTTTGTCGCGTTGAGTCGAATCATTTCTCCTGACACAATGCTGTCAGGAACCAGTTGGGGTTCCGGCGACTGAGGGCAGTGGTCGATAGCATGACGGGCAAGAGCATCAGGCGACACAGCATACCGGCTATCGAATGGCCGACAGTGGCTCTCGCTTTCTTCTGTTACGCAACATGGCTAGCCGCTGGTTTCCTGCTCTGGCCATCGTACCCCATCCTCGCGCTCGCCGTCCTGGCCTTCACCGCCGCACTGCAATCCTCGATCATGCACGAAGTGCTGCACGGTCATCCGACGCGCAGCGCGCGGGTCAACGAAGCCTTCGTCTTCCTGCCGATCGGCCTGGTCTGGCCATTCCGACGCTTCAAGACCATACATCTGCGCCACCACGCCGACGAGCGGCTGACTGACCCGTTGGACGATCCGGAAAGCTATTATCAGGCGCTGTGGCAGCATGAAGAGCTGCCGCCGACGATGAGATCTCTGCTCAGGATCAACAACACCATGACCGGCCGTCTGGTGCTCGGCCCCTGGCTGTCCTGCATCGGTTTCTTCATCGACGATGCCAGGCAGATGATCGCTGGCGACAAGGTGGTCCGCAGAGCTTGGCTGCTGCACGCGATCGGGCTTGCCATCGTGGTGCCGATCGTCCAGTTCGGCTTCGGCATTCCGCTGTGGCTTTACATTCTCGTGCCGGTATGGCTCGGCCAGTCGCTGATTTCGATCCGCACGTTTGCCGAGCATCAATGGTCGGAACACCCGGAGGGCCGCACGGTGATCGTCGAGCGCTCGCCGCTGTCGTTCCTGTTCCTCAATAACAATCTGCATTTCATCCACCACAAGAGCCCGACAGTAGCCTGGTACCAGCTTCCAAAGCTGTTTCGCGACCGTCGCGACGAGTGGCTGCGGATGAACAATGGCTATGCCTATCCAAACTATTTCGCGCTGATCAAGGCCTATGCCTTCAAGGCGAAGGAGCCGGTCGTGCACCCGGTACTGCGGCGCCAAGCGGAGCCCGGCAGGGCGTTCAAGCCGCGCGTAAGGGCGCGCAGCATCAGCGGGCTTGGCAGCGCGCCGGTTCCCGCCGAGCCGCCCAAGGAATGAGTTTTGCGGCAGGCAGGTGCTGCCTGCTTGACTGGCTGGGATCGGTTCCCTTCAGTCCAGACATAGTGGTCAGATTCGGTCATGAGTGAATTGGTTGCTGCGTTGCCGATGTATGATTGGCCTGAAGTGCGCGCCCAGATAGACGCTCAATGGGCGGGATTGCGCGATGCATTCCGGCAAAAGGCCATCGACGCGCCGGAAACCATCGTGCGGCGCAATGGTGACCTGCCGCCGGTGCCGGGCGGCATTCACGATGCCAAGGGAGCACTGATCGCGTCCGACCCGGTGACATTGCCGCCGGACGAACTCGATTTTCACAGACTGTGGCTGCACCCGGCGCTGCTATTCGCGCAGACCTGCTGGGGGCCGATGGAGCTTGGCCTGTCCAGGCATGTGCAGGTGATCGGCCAGCCGAGCTACGACGGCTATGAAGGCGGGCAGGGCGAGCTCTACTCCAGCGCCATCGTCATGCTGGCGGATGGCGCGCCATCGGTTGCCTCGCCAGCTGACGGCGGCCCGCTGATCCCGCTCGATCGCATCCGCGGCAAGCGCTTCACCTTCAACAATCTCGATTCCATGTCCGGCCTGATCGGACTGACGCGCGACCTGGAGGCGATGGGCGAGAGCCTTGACCTCTTTGCCTCGCGCAGCAAAAGCGGCGGGCACCGTTCCTCGATCGTCGCAATTGCAGAGGGCAAGGCCGATGTCGCGGCCATCGACTGCGAGAGCTGGGTGCTGGCGCAGCGCTTCGAGCCGGCAGCACAAAAAGTAAGGGTCGTTGGCTGGACGAGACGGCGCAAGGGCCTGCCTTACATCACCGCCGCAACGACACCGGAAAAGACGGTAACCTCACTGCGCGAGGCGCTTGCCGGCCTACCCGAGCAACCGCTGGTCAAGCGGATAGGTTGAAAGCTGCTCGTTGCCGGTCTCAGTGATGAGGATCTGCTGCTCGATCTTCACGCCTTCGCGCCCGCCAAGCCTGCCGATATAGCTTTCGGCGCACAGCACCATTCCCGGTTCCAGCGCGCCATCCGGCGTATCCGACGTCCAGTCGCCGGCATGCGGCAAGGTCGGGTATTCGTCGGCCAGACCGACCCCGTGATAGAGCACGCCGTAACGAGCCGGGTAGCTGTCTCCCGGTGGCACCGCCGAGTGCTCGACGAGGTCGCGGAACGACATGCCGGGCTGCAACAATCGCGTGTTGTGCTCAATCTGGTCGGCCGCGATGCGGAACAGCTCGCGCTGTTCGTTGGTAGGCGTTGCGTCGCCGCATAGCCATGTGCGCGACAGGTCGGCGCAGAAGCCGTAGGGGCCGATCAGGTCGGTGTCGAAGGCGACGAGGTCGCCTGATACAATCTCGCGTGACGAGCATTCCTGGAACCACGGATTGGTGCGCGGACCCGACGTCAGCAGCCGTGTCTCGATCCATTCGCCCCCACGCGCAATGTTGCCGCGATGCAGTTCCGCCCATAGCTCGTTTTCGGAAATGCCAGGCTTCAGAGCCCGTTCCATCTCGCCCATTGCCGCCTCGCAGGCGACGATAGCGCGGCGCATGGCAAGGATTTCGTCCGGCGACTTGATCAGCCGCGCATTCTCCATCACCGCTTCACCATTGCCGATAGAGACGCCAAGGCGCGCGAGTTCGTCGATGCCTTCGCGGTTGATGTGATCGACGGCGATGCGGCTGTTGCCGCAGCCATGTTCCCTGACCAGATCGGCGATGTCGGCGGCCCAGCGGCGGACCTTTTGCTCCGTAAGCTCGCCGCTGTAGAGGTATATCCACGACACAGCGGGTCGAACCTCGTCGACGATGCCGGAATGATCGGACAGATGTTCGCAGGAGAAATAGTCGAAGAGCACCACCGGTCCGTCGGTGGCAACGAAGCAATGCCGCGTCGGATTGTGCGCCACCCACAATTGCATGTTGGTGCTGTCGGTGGCGTAGCGGATGTTGACGGGGTCGTAGAGCAGGACGCCGGCATAATCGCGGCGCTTCAGTTCAGCGCGGATGCGCTCCAGCCGGTATTGGCGCATGGCGAGCAGATCGGGAGCGGCAATGCCTGCCGCGGCCCATTCAGCCTCCGCCTGCGCGCCATAGCCCAGCACATGCTGGTTGAGCGCCGCCGCCTTCTGCCGGGAGGCGTCGCGCATCGCCTCGATCGAGCCCGGCTCGAACGGCATGATCTTGCGATGCCGGCCAAAGCTGCCCTTTGGCCCCGCGCTGTCCATGTCGAACCTCAGGTCCGCATCTTCTCGCCGCTCGGGTCGAAGGGCGCCTCGACATTGATGCGGGCCGGGCGCCGATGTCCGAGGATCTCGATCTCGAACACTCCGGCACTTTCGTCCTCGGCAAGAGCCGCCGGCACATAGCCCTGCGCCATCGACTTCTGGACATAATGAGCATAACCGCCTGAGGTGACCCAGCCGACCACGCGCCATTCGCCGTCGACGATGCCGCGCACGGCGGACGCACCTTCGGCAGCCTTGGAGCCGCGTATTTCCTTGCCGCCCTTGTCGAAACGCGGCGCGCCATAGCCATGCGGCTTTTCAACCGTGCCGTAATCCTTGCTGACCTTGGCCCAGATCGGCTCGTCGCCCATGACGTCAGCATCGGCGGCATCGACGATGAAGGAGACGCGCCGCAGTTTTGGTCCTTCTGCCTGTTCCTTGGCGGCTGCCTCGCGGCCGATGAAGTCGTTTTTCTCCAGTTTGATGAAGCGGTCCATCGCCCCTTCAAACGGTCCGTAGATCGGCCGCAACTCGCGGAACCAGGTCGGAAAATTCTTTTCCAGGCGCATGGAGAGCAGAGCCCGCATGCCGAAATCGACGAGGTCGAATTCCTCGCCGGCATCCTTGATCTGATGATAGACGAGGCGCTGGTACGCCGGCGCCATCCAGATCTCATAGCCGAGATCGCCGGTGTAGGTGATGCGGTTGACCAGGCACGGCGCGCCGCCGACCGCCATCTCGCGGAAATCCATGAAGCGGAAGGATTTGGTCGAGATGTCGACATCGACCAGCTTCTGTAGCAAATCCCGCGATTTCGGTCCGGCGATCGACAGGCCGACCAGCGTCTGGTCGAAGCGGTGGATGCGCACCGACCCGTCCTTCGGCAAATGCTTCTCGAACCAGCGCATGTGGTATTTCTGCGCCGCCGATGAGCCCCAGATCATGAAGCGGTCTTCAGCGGCCTTGGCGATGGTGAAGTCGCCGATCAGCTTGCCGAATTCGTTGAGCATCGGCGTCAGCACGATGCGGCCGGTCTTCGGCATGCGGTTGGTCATCAGCCGGTTGAGGAAGTTCTCAGCCGCCGGTCCCGACACTTCGTATTTGGCGAAGTTGGCGATCTCGGTGACGCCGACGCGCTCACGCGTGGCGCGCACTTCCTCGCCGATCGGATCAAAGTCGTTGGAGCGGTGGAATGAGACGATATCCCTGGGCTCCTGGCCTTTCGGTGCGAACCAGAGCGGTGTCTCGAGACCCCAGGAGTCACCCATGACGGCGTTGTTGGCCAGCATGGTGTCGTAGAGCGGCGTTGTCTGCGCCGGGCGTGCGGCCGGCAGTTCCTCATTGGGGAAGCGGATGGAGAAGCGGCGCGAATAGTTTTCGCGCACCTTGGCGTTGGTGTAGCGCAAGCCGGCCCATTCGCCGAAGCGTGTGACATCCATGCCCCATACGTCGAAGCCGGGATCGCCATGAACCATCCAGTTCGACAGCGCCAAGCCGACGCCGCCCCCCTGGCTGAAACCGGCCATGACGGCGCAGGCGCACCAGAAATTGGTCAGGCCCTGCACTGGGCCGACCAGCGGGTTGCCGTCCAGCGCGAAGGTGAAGGGACCGTTGATGATCTGCTTGATGCCGGCCTTCTCGATGCCGGGGAAATGCTTGAAGCCGATTTCCAGCGACGGCGCGATGCGGTCGAGGTCGGGCGGCAGCAATTCGTGGCCGAAATCCCACGGCGTGTTGACCGGCGACCACGGCTTGCAGGCCTTCTCATAGGTGCCGAGCAGGATACCGTTGCGCTCCTGGCGCGTGTAGATCTCGCCCTTGAAGTCGAGCACGCCGATCATCTCGCGGCCGGTCGATTTGTTGAATTCCTCGACCTCCGGCATCGGCTCGGTCAGGAGATACATGTGCTCCATGGCCAGCACGGGCAGTTCGACACCGACCATGCGGCCGATCTCGCGCGCCCACAGGCCGCCGCAATTGACGACATGCTCGGCCTTCACCGTGCCCTGTTCGGTGACGACATTCCAGGTGCCGTCGACCTCCTGCGTCAGTTCGACGACGCGGTTGCGCAGCACGATCTCGGCGCCGAGTTTCTTGGCCGCCTTGGAATAGGCGATCGTCGTGCCGGACGGATCGAGATGGCCTTCGACCGGATCCCACATGGCGCCGACGAAATTGGTCTCGTCCATCAGCGGGAACATCGCCTTGGCTTCGGACGGAGTGATCAGTTCGGTGTCCATGCCGAGATAGCGACCCTTGGCGTGGGCAAGGCGCAGGAAGTCCATGCGCTCGGGCGTATCGGCCATCATCACGCCGCCGGTCAGGTGCAGCGAGCAGGACTGGCCTGATATTTCCTCGATCTCCTTGTAGAGCTGCACCGTATAGGCCTGCAGCTTGGCGACGTTGGGATCGCCGTTCAGCGTGTGGAAGCCGCCCGCGGCGTGCCAGGACGAGCCGGAGGTAAGCTCCGAGCGCTCGATCAGCATGATGTCGGTCCAGCCGGCCTTGGCCAGGTGATAGAGAACCGAGCAGCCGACGACGCCGCCGCCGATCACAACCGCTTTTACATGAGATTTCATCTAGATAGGTCCGTTTTTGAAGAGGTTGAATCGAGAGGGAGCGGCGTGCGCCCTTCCTCTACCCCGTCGATTGGGGGAGAGGTGTCGAGCGCAGCTCGACGGAGTTGGGGTCGACTGTTCATCAACAACACAGACGATCAAAAATCGGTTGGCGCGCCGCCCTCGGACCGGCGCTTGGCGACGAAGGCGTTGAGTTCCTCGCGGATGGCCGGGTCCATGTAGGGCTCTTCGTAGGACGCAAGCCGTTCCTTCCAGACTTTGTTGGCCTTTTCGAGCGCTGTCGGCGAGCCGGCTTCCGCCCAGGTCTCGTAATTGCGCCAGTCGGACAGGATCGGCGAGTAGAAGGCGGTCTTGTAGCGATCCTGCGTGTGCTGGGTGCCGAAGAAATGGCCGCCGGGACCGACCGACTGGATGGCGTCGAAGCCGAGCGCCTCTTCGGAAAGGTCGAGCGGGGTCAGGAATTCGGCCACCATCTGCAGCAGGTCGATGTCCAGAATGGTCTTCTCGTAAGAGCAGCGCAGGCCGCCCTCGAGCCAGCCGGCGGCATGCATCATCAGATTGCCGCCGCCCTGGATGGCGCCCCACAGAGAGAACACGCTTTCATAAGCGGCCTGCGCGTCAACCGTGTTGGCGGCGCAGGTGTTGGAGGTCCGGTAGGGGATGTTGTAGCGGCGGGCGAGCTGGCCGCCGACGAGCTGCGCCTTCATGTATTCCGGCGTGCCGAAGGCCGGTGAACCGGACTTCATGTCGACATTGGAGGTGAAGCCGCCATAGCCGACCGGCGCGCCCTTGCGCACCATCTGGGCGAAGGCGATGCCGGACAGTGCCTCGGCGTTCTGCTGCACCAGCGCGCCGGCGATGGTGACCGGCGCCATGGCACCCGACAGGGTGAATGGCGTCACGACGACGACCTGGCCCTTGCTCGACATCTGGATGATGCCTTCCATCATCGGCACATCGAGCTTGAGCGGCGAATTGGTGTTGATGATGGTGAAGACGGACGGCTCTTCGAGCAGCTGCTCGGGGCTGATGCCGCGCGCGATCCTGGCGATCTCGATGCCGTCCACATTGCGCTCCTTGCCGAGCGAATAGATGTGGAACACCTTGTCGGTGAGCACGCTGAGATCGCGGATGCATTCGAGGTGGCGCACGGACGGATGGATATCGGTCGGCTCGACCGGATAGCCACCCGTGCAGTTCAGGATGTTGTGCATCTGCGCAAGCTTGAGGAAGTTGCGGTAGTCCTGCTGATTGCCGGGCCGGCGGCCATGATCGAGGTCGGAGCAATTGGGCGCCGACGCCATCATCGAGATGATCACATTGTTGCCGCCGAAGCGCACATTGTGCGCCGGATTACGGGCATGGATGGTGAATTCCGACGGGCAGTGCGACACCAGATCCAGGATCATGTCGCTGTCGAAGCGCACCCGCTCTGAGCCGTCGCGCACGTCGGCGCCGTGCGCCTTCATGATGCGGCGGGCTTCGTCATGCAGAACGTCGACGCCGATTTCCCGCAGCACGCGCAACGAAGCGAGGTGGATCGACTCCAGCTCGTCGTCGGAGACCAGCCTGGTCGGCGCCAGCGGGTTTTTCAGTTGGCGGAAAGCCGGCTGCTCGAACGCGGCCGAGCCGCCGGCGCGCTTTCCGGCGCGGCCGCCGCGGCGGGCGCGGTCGGTGGCCAATGCCGGTTCTGCTGGTTGTAAGGCGGCGGTCATGGCGGTCCTCATAGGATGCGGTAGCGGGCGGCATAATGGACCGGCGGCTGTCCAGCCATTGCGGAGGCGGCGACCACTAGGGCTAGGGAAGCGACATACCGGAACGGCAGTTGCGCGGCCCAAATGCGTTGCCCCGTTGGCGCAAGCGTATTTCGCTTTCCGGCCCTTCCGTTCTCCGGATCGAACCAGTAGCTAGTTGCGCTTGCTGGCCGGATGGCCAGCGCAATTCATTTGGACAGCAGCATGGTCGCGACCGGCTCGAGCGAAAGCGAAGCGACAACGCAATGGCCAGCGCTTGCCGGCCTCACCGCGGCACTTGCCATGTTCGGCGCGGCGCAAGGGGTGGCGGTGCGGCTGGTCGGTGCACGCGTGCGCCGCGCCGCCTGACAGACATCGTACGGAGCAAAGCGGTTTTCGCCCTCCGGGGACTTACCACCACGTAACTAATCGATAATCCTGCAACCCCGATAGCGGTGCGGACAATGAACCTGGCGGAATCGAACGACGAGACGATGCAGTGGGCTGGTATCACCGGCGTGATCGCGACCGTATCTGTGTTCGCCATCGCGCAGGGCCTGTCCTATCCGCTGCTGAGTTTCATCCTGCAGCGCCAGGGCGTTTCTCCGGCGATGATCGGCCTTTCGGCGGCGATGACGCCGATCGGCTTCATCGTGTCGTCGCCATTGATCCCGTCGCTGGCGTGGCGGTTCGGGGCAGGGCGCACGGCGCTCATTTGTGCCGCGCTTTCCGCGGTTGTGCTGGCGCTTATCGGCTGGACGCAGAATGTTTATCTCTGGTTTCCACTGCGCTTCCTGATCGGCGTCGTCACCAATCCGCCTTACGTGCTGAGCGAGATCTGGGTGATCGCGCTGGCGCCGCCGGCGCGACGCGGTCGCGTCATGGGCGTTTACTCGACGATCATCTCGGCCGGTTTCGCGGCTGGCCCGCTGTGCCTGCTTGCCGTCGGCACGGAGGGCTGGCCGCCATTCCTCGTCGGCATTTTTGCCTTCGTGCTGTGCGGCATCTTCCTGGCCTCGGTGCTGCCGCGCTTGCCCAAGGTCGACGAGGCCGGGCATCAGGTTTCGGTGCTTGGCTTCGTGCCGCTGGCCTGGCTGCTTTTGTTTGCCGTCATCGTGGCTGCCGGCTTCGAACAGGGCGCGCTGGCCTTGTTGCCAGTCTACGGCACCCATCACGGCATCACTGAGACCCGCATGTCGGCGCTGCTGTCGGTAATGATCGCCGGCAACATCGCCATGCAGGTGCCGCTCGGACTGCTGGCGGAAAGGCTTTCTGCGCGCCTGGTGCGGCTTGCCTGTGTTGCGCTGACGGTGCTCGGCTGCGTGCTTCTGCCGCTGCTCATCGAGACGCCGCTGATCTGGCCGATGATTTTCGTCTGGGGTGCTGTTTCCTACGGCATCTACACGATGTCGATCATCGAGCTCGGCGAGCGCTTCACAGGCTCGACACTGGTCGCCGGCAACGCAGCATTCTCCTTGATGTGGGGCGTCGGCGGCATCGCCGTGCCGCCGCTGGCGGGCGGCGCTATGGATATTTTGGGCGCCGGCGGGCTGCCGATCACGCTCGGCCTGATGTGCCTGGCGCTGGCCATCGCGAGCCTGGCTGGCCGGCGGAAAGCCTCAATTGTGCGCCGAACATATTGAATATCGGACATGGCATATCGATGTTGGCAATCCCCAATGCGACGCGTTTATCGGAGACCTCATGACCAAGCCCATCCAAAAACCAGGATCCGCCACCGAGACCAACGATCCGTTTCTCTGGCTGGAAGACAGGACAGCCGCGCAGTCGCTTGACTGGGTGCATCGCCAGAACGAGGTCACAGTTGGCGAGCTGCAGGGTGATCCGTCCTATCAGGTTTCGTTCCAGACCGCGCTCGACCTGATGACGGCCGAAGACAACATCGCAGTCGGCGCAGCACTCAAAGGCCATGTCTACAATTTCTGGCAGGACAAGACCAATGTGCTCGGCCTCTGGCGCCGCACGACGGTTGCTTCCTACAAAACCGAAAAACCCGACTGGGAAACGATCATCGACTTCGACCAGCTTGCGGCGAAAGAGGGGATCAAATGGGTGTTCGGAGGCGCAAGCCGACTCTATCCGGACTTCAATCGCTGTCTGGTGAGTATGTCGCCCGATGGCGGCGACGCCAGCGAGATGCGCGAATTCGACATCGAAACGAAATCCTTCGTGGAAGGTGGGTTTCGCGCGCCCGCATCCAAGTCGGGTTTCAGCTGGCTGGACAAGGACACGGTCATCGTTTCGGCGGCGTTCGAGGAGGCCGACAAGACTGAGTCCGGTTATCCGCGCGTGATCAAGCTCTGGAAGCGGGGCACGAAGCTCAAAGACGCGACACCGATCTTCGAGGCGCAGAAAGAGGATCTCGCCGTTGGCGCAGCTGTCGAGTTCGACGGCGACAGGCGCTATTTGATACTGGCCCGGACGCTGAATTTCTTCGCTTCGCACATCTTCCTGAGGCTGCCTTCCGGCGAAAACAGACGTCTGCCGCTGCCGGATGACATGACCGACACCGCGATCTTCAGGGATCAGCTCGTCTTCGGCCTGCGCAGCCCGTGGACGGCGCCCGATGGCACGTTGTGCAAGCCTGATGGCCTCTATTCGCTGGATCTGGCGCTCTGGGTCGAGACCGCTACGCTCGGTCCGGTGGAAACCGTGTTGGAGCCGGCATATCGGGTGTCCATCGCCGGCATTGCCCGCACGCAGGACCGGCTGTTCATCAACCTGATGGACAATGTGCGCGGCAAGGTCGTCGTCTGCGAGCGCAAGGAGGGCGGCTGGTCGCTGAAACCGGTCGCGTTGCCCGAAAACGGCAATGTAGGCATCAGCCATGCCGAGCAGTTCGGGTCGAGTGTGTCGTTCTCCTTCACCGATTTCCTGACGCCGAGCTCGATCATCTGGTCGGACGACAATGGCGAGACACTAGCAACCGTGAAGTCGCAGCCGGCGCGTTTCGATGCCTCGCCGCTGATCTCGGAACAGTTCGAGGCGCGCTCGAAGGACGGCACGATGATCCCTTATTTCGTCGTCAGGCGGCGCGACCAGAAAGGCCCGGTGCCGACGCTGCTCTATGGCTATGGGGGCTTCGAAGTGCCGTTGCTGCCCGGCTATGCCGGCGTGCGCGGCAGGCTGTGGCTGGAGAAGGGCAACGCCTATGTGCAGGCCTGCATTCGCGGCGGCGGCGAATTTGGCCCGGCCTGGCATCAGGCGGCGCTCAAGGGCAATCGCCAGAACGGCTTCGACGATTTTGCGGCAGTAGCACAGGACGTCGTCAAACGCGGTATCGCCACGGCTGCTTCGCTCGGCATCCAAGGCGGTTCGAATGGCGGCCTGCTGACGGGCGTTTCCCTGACGCAGCGCCCCGAACTGTTCGGCGCCGTCATCATCGAAGTGCCGCTGCTCGACATGCTGCGCTACACCGAATTGCCGCCGGGTGCTTCCTGGATGGCCGAATATGGCGACCCGTCGAAACCCGAAGACGCGAAGTGGCTTGCCGCCTATTCGCCCTACCAGCATATCGATGCCGGAGCTGCCTATCCGCCGGTGCTGCTGACCACCTCGACCGCCGACGACCGTGTCCATCCCGGCCATGCGCGGAAGATGGCCGCCCGCCTGCAGCAAGCCGGCCATGCGAGGACTCTATTCTTCGAGGAGACCGAGGGCGGGCATGGCGGCCGCGGCGACCGCCGGCCGCAGGCGGCGCAGACGGCGATGAAATATGTCTTCCTCCAAAGGGCGCTGGGTGGAACGGCATAGACGGCGGATTTTGATGCAGTTCCCGAGGAAGAGCACTACGCACTTTCCTCGGGGAAAACCGTTTCACACTTTTCCCGAAATTGCTCTAAGGTGCCATCCATGGCTCTCGAAGGGACATTGGCTGGCGCATTTGGGCTTCGCGCATTGCGGGTCGCGGTGACACCGTCACCGCGCACGCTGCGCGCCGAGCTTTTGCGGCTGTGCGCTCGCATCGGTTATTCGCCACCTGTCTGCCTCTGACGCATTCACCCCGGCTTGGGCCGGATAGAATCCAGAGGAAAGATCAGATCCATGACTTATCAGAATTATTCGCTGAAGCAGCTTCAGCAGATCGATGCCGCGCATCATCTGCATCCGTTCACCGATCACAGGGAACTGCGCGAAGTCGGCTCGCGTATCATCACCCGCGCCAATGGGCCGTTCATCTATGATTCCGAGGGGGCTGAAATCCTCGACGGCATGGCCGGGCTGTGGTGCGTGAACGTCGGCTATGGGCGCGACGAACTGGCCGAGGCAGCCTATGCCCAGATGAAGGAGCTGCCCTACTACAACTCCTTCTTCAAATGTTCGACGCCGACGCCGGTGCTGTTGTCACAAAAACTGGCGGAAATCGCACCGAAGAACGTCAGCCAGGTGTTCTACGGTTCGTCCGGTTCGGAAGCCAACGACACGGCGCTGCGCCTTGTGCGCCATTACTGGGTGTTGGAAGGCAAGCCGGAGAAGAACCGCATCATCTCGCGCAAGATGGCCTATCACGGCTCGACCGTTGCCGGCACCTCGCTCGGCGGGATGGATGCCATGCACAAGCAGCTCGGCGGCGCGGTGCCCAACATCGTCCATGTGATGATGCCCTATGCCTATGAGCTGGCGCTGCCGGGCGAGAGCGATCATGATTTCGGCCTGCGCGCGGCCGGAGCTGTCGAGGATGCGATCCTCGAAGCCGGCGCCGACAAGGTTGCCGCCTTCATCGGCGAGCCTGTCATGGGAGCAGGCGGTGTGAAAATACCGCCGGTCAGCTATTGGCCGGAGGTGCAGCGCATCTGCCGCAAATATGATGTCCTGCTGATGCTGGATGAGGTCATCACCGGCTATGGCCGCACCGGCGAATGGTTCGCCGCGCAGACGCTCGGCATCGAGCCGGACACCATCACCACGGCCAAGGCCCTGACCTCCGGCTATCAGCCGCTGTCGGCATTGTTGGTCGGCGACCGCATAGCCTCGACGCTGGTCGAGAAGGGCGGCGAGTTCAATCACGGCTACACCTATTCCGGCCACCCGGTGGCCTGCGCTGTGGCGTTGAAGAACCTCGAGATCATCGAGCGGGAAGGGCTGGTCGACCGCGTCCGGAACGATACCGGTGCTTATTTCGCCAAGGCGTTGCAGGAGCGCATTGCCGAGCATGATCTGGTCGGCGAGGTGCGTTCGATCGGGCTGATGGGCGCGATCGAGATCGTAAAGGACAAGGCAACCAAGGAGCGCTTTCTTCCGGCTGGAAGTGCGGCGGTGACCGTGCGCGACCACGCCATCGCGCACGGCATGATGCTGCGCGCCACCGGCGACACGATGATCCTGTCGCCGCCGCTGATCTGGACCCGCGATACGATCGACATGGCCTGCGAGCGCATCTCGAAGGCGCTGGATCTGGCGCAAGCCGATCTGCGCAAGCGGTAGGGCTCGACCTCCAACCAGGCATTCCTCGGCAGGAGCGCCCGGTCTCGACAACATGATCAAGCGGCGAGTGAACGAATTCCATCCCGATCGCGTAGTGTGTGGGGCAGCGGCTGATTCGGCCGCCACAAGGGGTTTGTTTGGATGAGAAAGATCGGCAAGAGCCGACGGACGCAAGAAGCGGCCAGCATCGGCGGTGATCTGATGCTGGCGCCGCTGGTGGCGATGATGCGGCTGCCTCTGATGGCCATGGATGGCGGGAGCAGCCAGCCATGGGGCACGGAGACGGCGCGTGCGGTAAACGAGAAGACCGCCGCCATGGCCCAAGGCGCGTTTGCGGCGCAAATGTCTTTCCTGCAGTCGGCATCGCGGTTCTGGCCGGAAGTCTTTTCCGGCCGCACGCCGTCGCTGTTCAACGGTGTTGCGGCGGAACGCTCGATTAGCGCTGCGCTGAAGCCGGCAAGCCGTGCCGTGAAGGCGAATTTTCGCCGACTGTCCAACAAGACCTGATCGAGTTGCAGACCTTTGATTTTGCGCATCGAGGAGTGCATGCGCTAGAACCAGTCGGTGCAGTTACCGATGGGGGACACGATGGCCGGACAACCGCTCAACCAGCCGGCTGAAATTCCAGCCGAACTCGACCGTTGGAACTGGGGCGCCTTCTTTCTCAACTGGATCTGGGGCATCGGCAACAGCACCTTCATCGCGCTGCTGGCGCTGATCCCGTTCGTCAATATCGTCATGATCATCGTGCTGGGCGCACGAGGCAGTCGCTGGGCGTGGCGGAACCGCGCCTGGCGCGACGCGGAACAGTTTCGCAAGACGCAACGCAACTGGGCAATCGCCGGCGTTGTCGTGTGGGTGGTCGGGATCGGCGGTTGTGCGACGATGGTCGGCAGCATCCCCTACGTCCTGAAAGGCAGCGATGCCTACCGCATGACCATGGACAGACTTCGCGCCGACGATCGCGTGAAGGCCGCGCTCGGTAATGATGTGGCGGCCGACAGTTTCTGGGTCGGTGGCCATCTCAATATCAATGCGAATGGTTCTGGTGACGCCCAGTTCAGCATTCCGGTCCACGGCGCCAAGGGCAAGGGCACTGCCTACTCAACCGCAGTCCGCGCTGCCGGCACGTGGAGCCTGCGCCTGCTGGTCGTCAGGCTCGAGGGGGCCGATGCACCGATCGTGCTGATCAACGAAGATCATGTCCCGATCCCGAATGCGGCAATCGGAATATAAAAACCAGACTGTGCGGATAAACTGGCTGAAACACAAAAACCGCGCTCCATCGGGAACGCGGCTTTGCCAGATACGCATGGCGCTTCGCTACTCAAATACTTTGCGAAACCTACGGCATTTGTCGAAACTTACAGACTCCGGTACGCGAGACCTGATCCGGAGCGCCGGGCGGATGCGATATGTCCGCCTCGCAATCCGTTTTATAGGAACATCGTTACCGCAGAGTTATCGAGAGCTTAAGCAAATCTAAATTCGCATTTTTTCTGCCGAACGAAATCGGAAAAAGCCTGCCAAGTCCGTTGGTTACGCTGGATTGCCGCGCAGAAAATTAATTATGCCGGAGAAATCGGCGCCGCCATGTCCCTGGGCGTTGAACAAGGCATAGAGCTGGGCTGCCTCGGCGCCAAGCGGCGTCACCGCACCCGCGCTTTGTGCTGCTTCCTGGGACAATTTCAGATCTTTCAGCATCAGTGCCGCTGCAAACCCTGGCTTGTAGTCCCTGTTGGCGGGCGAAGTCGGCACAGGGCCGGGCACCGGGCAATAGGCGGTCAAGGACCAGCATTGCCCCGACGAGGTCGAGGCGACATCGAACAGTGCTTGGTGCGAGAGGCCGAGCTTTTCCGCCAGAACGAAGGCTTCGGCGACACCGATCATCGAGATGCCGAGGATCATGTTGTTGCATATCTTTGCCGCCTGTCCGGCGCCGTCGCCGCCGCAATGGACGATGCGGCCGGCCATCGGCTTCAGGACCGGCTCGGCTGCGGCGAAGGCATCGCCGGAGCCTCCGGCCATGAAGGTGAGCGTGCCGGCCGCGGCACCGCCCGTGCCACCCGAGACGGGTGCATCGATGGACAGCAGGCCGTGTTTGGCGGCAATGGCATGCGCCTTGCGCGCCGATTCGACGTCGATGGTCGAGGAATCGATGAACAACGTGCCTTTTTTCGCCTTGGGCGCGATGTCCTCATAGACCGACAGCACGTGCTTGCCGGCTGGCAGCATGGTGATCACCACCTCGGCGCCCTTCACCGCGGCCGGTGCGTTGGCCATGACGACCACGCCATGCTCGCGGGCGACGGTAAGGTTCTCCGGCACCAGGTCGAAGCCGTGCACGGCATACCCCGCCTTGACCAGGTTGGCGGCCATCGGATTGCCCATGTTTCCGAGGCCGATGAAGGCGATGGTGGTCATCGTGGTGCTCCGTGATTTGTGCTAGGCAGTAGGGTTGTCTATTCCGGCTTAAGTCTGACAATGAGTTGGCGAAGCATTTTGCCGATGCCCTCGGTGGATGTCAGCAAATGATCAGCTTGATCATGCGTGGCAAGGCCAATGCGTTCGGCGATCTGGAGGTGTGTCTCGAACTCCTTCAGCGAGCCTTGGGCTATTCTGAGAAATTGCTGATAAGAGCCTCCGTTATCTCGACCGTAACCTTCGGCGATGTTTGCAGGGATCGAGGTCGCTGAACGGCGGATTTGGCTGGTCAACCCGTACAATTCTTCCTTGGGCCATACCTTGGTCAAGGAATAGGTGGCGACAGCCAGGTCCATCGCCTGCTGCCACACGATAAGATCCTTGTATGAATTGATCTTGCCGGTCATCTCACTGCCTACTGCCTACTGCCTACTGCCTTCCAATTAATGCACGCGCGATGATGACGCGCATGATCTCGTTGGTGCCTTCGAGGATCTGGTGCACGCGCAGGTCCCGCACCAGCTTCTCGATGCCGTAGTCGTGCAGGTAGCCATAACCGCCGAGCAGTTGCAGCGCGTCGTTGGCGACATTGAAGCCGGTGTCGGTGACGAAACGCTTGGCCATCGCTGACCATTTGCCGGCATCCGGCGCCTTGCGGTCGAGCTTCGAAGCGGCGGCATAAAGGAAGATGCGCGCCGCCTGCAACTCGGTCTCCATGTCGGCCAGCTTGAACTGCAAGGCCTGGAACTGATTGATCTTCGAGCCGAAGGCCTTGCGCTCGGCGGTGTAGCCAAGCGCCTTGTCGAGCGCCGACTGTGCGCCGCCGAGCGAACAGGCGGCGATGTTCAGCCGGCCGCCATCGAGGCCCGCCATGGCAATGCCGAAGCCAGCGCCTTCGCCCGACAAAAGGTTCTCTGCCGGCACCTTGCAATCCTCGAAGATGACCTGGCGGGTTGACTGCATGTGCCACCCCATCTTGTGCTCGTTGGCGCCGAAGGAGAGGCCCGGTGCATCTTTCGGCACGACGATGGTGGAAATGCCTTTCGGCCCCTCAGTGCCGGTGCGCACCATGACGGCGTAGACATCGCTGTCGCCGGCGCCCGAAATGAACTGCTTGGTGCCGTTGAGGACATAGTCGCCGCCGCTCTTGACCGCGCGCGTCTTGAGCGCCGCGGCGTCGGAGCCCGAGCCCGGCTCGGTCAGGCAGTAGCTCGCAAGCCATTCCATCGAGGTAAGTTTCGGCAGGAAGCGCTGGCGCTGTTCCTCATTGCCGAAACGGTCGATCATCGAGGCCACCATGTTATGGATCGAGATGAACGACGAAAAGGCTGGATCGGCGTGCGAAAGCGCCTCGAAGATCAGCACGGCATCGAGCCGGCCCAGCGCCGAACCGCCGACATCGTCCCTGATATAGATGCCGCCGAGGCCAAGCGGCCCAGTCTCGCGGATCACATCGGCGGGAAAGTGTTTCCGTCGATCCCAGTCGAGTGCATTCGGCGCGACGCGGTCGGCGGCGAAGGCCTGCGCCATCTCCTGGATGGCGCGCTGTTCCTCATTGAGTTCGAACTGGCTGGTGCTCGCATCGACCGAGGCGTCCATGGCGTGCTCCCTATGTGCTGGCCCAGCTAGCCCGCTGGCCCGTCGTTTTTGGCTTTGCGCGCGCACCAATCTAGACCAATGATGCCGCCGCGCAACCCGACCCATCAACCGCCCATTTGGGGAGCGGCTGTGCATCAATGCCTGTCCGGAGCATGACGTGACGACAAAATTTGATGATTTGCTGGGGCAGTTCCACGCATACCTTGCGTCGATCGATCACGCCCTGGTGCGCGATGCCGTGGCGCAGATCGGCTGGGACATGCCCGCCCGCGCGCTGGAGCCGCATCCGCTTGCCTGCCTGCGCCATCTCGATCGCATCGTGGAACCGGCGCCGCCGGATGCCAAGCCGCTGGTGCGGCTGCTTGCCGAGCGTCGGAACGATTTCCGCTGCGGGCAGACCTATGGCGAGGCGGATTTCGGAAAAGAGTTCATCGACAATTACGGCTGGCTGGAAGTGTTCGGCACGCGCGGCCATTTCGCCAATGACGAGGTCGCCGCCGGCCTGCTGATCCTGGGGCCGGATATCGTCTATCCCGACCACCATCATGTTGCCGAGGAAATCTACATTCCGCTGACCGGTGGCACCGAATGGCGCATGGGCGAAAGCGCTTTTTGCCCGCGTATGGCCGGCGAGGTCGTCCACCACGCTTCCAAAGTCAATCACGCCATGCGCACCGGCAAAGAGCCGTTGCTGGCGCTCTACATCTGGCGCGGCGGGCCGCTGGCGCAGAAATCGAGCATCACCGGAACCGTGACGCAGGGCAGGGGCTGATGGCCAGGGCGATCATGCTGCAAGGCACGGGTTCGGATGTCGGCAAGACGGTTCTGGTCGCCGGCCTCTGCCGCGCGGCAAAAAAGCGTGGGCTGAAGGTGCGGCCATTCAAGCCGCAGAACATGTCGAACAATGCTGCCGTCGCCGACATTCCGGGCGACAACAACCATGGCGGCGGCGAGATCGGCCGTGCCCAATGGCTACAGGCGATGGCTTGCGGCGTCGCCCCATCGGTCCACATGAACCCGGTACTGCTCAAGCCGCAGACCGATGTCGGCGCGCAGGTCATCGTGCAGGGAAAGGTATTCGGCGAAGCGCGGGCGCGCGACTACCAGGTGATGAAGGGCCAACTGATGGATGCCGTTCTGGACTCCTGGGACAAGGTTGGCGAGGGCGCCGATCTCGTCATCGTCGAGGGTGCCGGCTCGCCGGCCGAGATCAACCTGCGCAGCCACGACATCGCCAATATGGGCTTTGCCACGCGCGCCGACGTGCCAGTGGTGCTGGTCGGCGATATCGATCGCGGCGGCGTCATCGCTTCGGTCGCCGGTACGCATCTGATCCTGCCGGAAGAGGACCGGCGCATGATCGTCGGCTATCTCATCAACAAGTTCCGCGGCGATGTTTCGCTGTTCGATGACGGCATCAGGTCAATCGAGACATTCACGGGATGGCGCTGTTTTGGCGTCGTTCCGTGGCTGAAGGCGGCGGCACGTTTGCCTTCGGAGGATTCTGTCGTGCTGGAACGGCTGGCGTCCGGTGAGGCGCGCGCGCTGAGGGTGGCCGTGCCGATGCTTGGCCGCATCGCTAATTTCGACGATCTCGACCCGCTCAAGGCCGAACCGCAGGTCGAGGTGGTGTTCGTTCCACCGGGAAAGCCGTTGCCGCAAGACGCGGGGCTGGTGGTTATCCCAGGCTCGAAATCGACGATTGGCGATCTCATAAAATTCCGCGAGAACGGCTGGGACCGCGACCTTCTCGCGCATCGCAAGCGTGGCGGCCATGTCGTCGGTATCTGCGGTGGTTTTCAGATGCTTGGCCATACGGTGCGCGATCCCGACGGCATCGAAGGCAGCATCACCGAAGCCGAAGGGCTCGGCCTTCTCGACGTCGAAACGGTGATGGAACCGGAGAAGACCGTACGCAATGTCAGCGCCCGTTCGGTGCCGTTCGACCTGCCGCTCGAAGGCTACGAAATCCATCTCGGCCGCACCACCGGGCCTGATACGCTGCGGCCGTCGGCAACCATCAATGGTGTCGAGGACGGGGCGGTGTCGGCCGACGGCAAGGTGATCGGCACCTATATGCATGGCTTGTTTGGCGCCGACGGCTTTCGCGGGAAATTCCTCGAAAGCCTCGGCATCAAGGGCGGCGGCATCGACTATCGCGCCGAGGTCGAGCGGGCGCTGGACGAGGTCGCAGCCGAGTTGGAGACGCATCTCGACTGCGACGCAATCTTTGCGCTGGCGCGGTAGATTCGCCCATCGCTTCGTCATCCACGGGCGGGCCAAGAAGGGAAGCGACGCGGCGCAGAGCCGATATTCCATGCCGCGACTTCAAAGCGTTGCAGCGGTACAGAATTCTGCTCCGTTGCACTCCGCGGGATCCGCCCGGCGACGGTTCGGTCCTGCTCGTGCTGGGGTTGCATCTCGGCTGGCATCGGCCATTTGCGCCAAGGCAAATCTAGCAGACCCATGGCCCGAATCAAAAGCGCCCCGCTTTTTGCCGGGCGCTGCTCGTCCCCACTTCAAAGGAACTTGTCAGGCGCCGCGCATCAGGCAGCCGCCGGCAAGCACGATGAAAGCGATAAGAACAATCCACACCGATGCAAGTGGAATGAACGCAAGAATGCCAAGCGCGGCGAGAACGCCGATGATGGCGATAACAACGGAAATGATAAAAACGATCTGGGTAGGTGCGCTAAGATTCATGTCTGGCTCCTCGCAACATGATTCGAACAGTGGCAGTCTATCAGTGCACGTGATCACACACCAATCATGGCACGCAGCGGGTTCGCTGGGTCGGCCAGAAGCTTCACGGCCAGCGCCAGACAGACGATCACCAGCAAGGGCTTGATCAGTTTTGCGCCGATGCGCATGGCCAGGCTGGCGCCGACGCGGGCGCCGAGGAACTGGGCAATGCCCATCATCAGACCGATCTTCCAGTAGACGACGCCGACCGCGGCGAAGACGATGAAGCCGCCGATGTTGGAAGCGAAATTGAGCAGCTTGGTGTGGGCGGTCGCCTTGAGCACGCCGTAGCCGGCAAGTGCCACGAAAGCCAGCATGTAGAAGGAGCCGGCGCCTGGCCCGAACAGGCCATCGTAGAAGCCGATGGCGGGCACGAGGGTCAGTCCGAACAGGAACGGCGACAGGCGCTCGGCGCGGTCGACATCGTTCATGTTGGGTTTGAATGCGAAGTAGACCGCGATGGCGATCAGCACGATGGGCAAGGCCGCCCGCAGAATGTCACCGGGCACGATCGTTGCCAGCAAGGCACCGATGGCGCTTCCGACAAGGGCCAAAAGCGCCGACGGCAATTGCCGGCGCAGGTCGACATGACCCTTCGACGCGTAGTGGATAGTCGCCGAGCCCGACCCGAACATACCTTGCAATTTATTGGTGGCGAGCGCCTGGACCGGTGTGAAGCCGGCAAGCAGCAGCGCCGGCACCGTGATCAACCCGCCGCCGCCCGCGATCGAATCGACAAAGCCCGCGGCGAAGGCGGCGAAGGCGAGCATGGCGACGGTCTGGATGCTAAGGTCGATCATCTGATGTATGGAGGGCTCGGTCGGCTGAGATGTCCGGCGTTCGACCACGACCGCCCTGTTTGCGCAAGACCGATTCCGCGCTACCTCTATGAAGAGGAATCGGAAAGGGACCATGATGGCGTTCGCATTGCTGGACCAGATACGTCAGATCTTCGACGGCGACCCGGGCGTGCGCAAGGTGGCGGACGATCCGGTTCTGTCGGCGGAACTATTGATGCTGTTTCGCATGATCCTGGCCGACGGGTCGGTCAGTGAGAGCGAGATGGTTGCCTTCCGGCGCATCTGCAAGGACGCCTTCGGAATTGCGGAAACCAGCGTCGACAGCGTCATCCAATATCTCAACGAGTTCGGCTACGAGACCAATGGCTCGCAAGCAATTGCGCTGTTCCGTGATCTCGACATCGAACGACGCAAGCAATTGGCCCGCCATATGGCTGACATCGCCAAGGCGGATTCGCAACTGGCCGAGAGCGAGGTGCGCCTGCTGCGGCGCACGCTCGACCTGCTCGATATCAACCCGGTCGATTTGGTGAAGCCGGAAGGCTAGGCATTGCCTGGGCAACGGTTCGCTGACGTCAAAGGGAGTATTCAAATGGCCTTTGCCGACAGCTATCTGGGACAATTGCGGGCGTTGATCGGAAGCCGTCTGGTGTTGATGCCGGGTGCGCGCATCGTCATCGAACGCGCCGACAGCCGCATCCTGTTGCAGAAACGGACCGATTTTGGCCTGTGGGGCCTGCCTGGCGGCAATGCCGAGGAAGGCGAGGGTCTGGAAGCGGTGGTCATCCGGGAGGTGCTTGAGGAAACCGGGTTGATCGTCAGTGATGTCGAACCATTCGGGTTCGGCTGCGACCCGCACTATGAAACCTTCCAGTTTCCAAATGGCGACCGCGCCCAGTTCTTCGCTTTGATGTTCTACACGCGCTTCTTTGAAGGCGAGCCGGCCGTCACCGATGACGAAAGCAGCGCCGTCGGCTGGTTTGCGCCCGACGGCTTGCCTGAAATGCTACCAAACATGGCGCGCAGCATCGACGCCTACCTCCCATTCAAGGCCACCGGAAAATTCCAGATGATCTGAGAGGTTTTGCTTTGTGCATGTCGTTCTCCCAAAACCGGGGCCACTTTGGGCGACATGCATTAACCCTGCTCGCGCATCCGTTTTGCAATCGCCCGGTGCAAATCAGGAGCGGCACTGACAAGCGCCTTGGCCGCCTCGGACTGCGGCTGGTCGAGCACCTCGCTGGTCTTGCCGCGCTCGATGATCTTGCCATCATGCATGACCAGCACCTCGTCCGTGATGGCGCGGGCGACGGTCAGGTCGTGGGTGATGAAGAGATAGGCGATGCCGAGCTTCTGGTTCAGCTCTGCGAACAAATCAAGGATCTGGGCACGGATGGAGACATCGAGCGCCGAAACCGGCTCGTCGGCGACGACCAGTTTCGGGCGCGTGATGATGGCGCGGGCGATCGACAGACGCTGGCGCTGGCCGCCGGAAAATTCGTGCGGGTATTTGTCCATGTCGCGCTGGTCGAGGCCGACTTCGTGCAGTGCGTGCGCCACCATCTCGCGGCGCTCGGCGCGCGTCGGCTTTTTGTCCAGCACATGCAGGGGTTCGGCGACCAGTTTTTCGACCTTCTGGCGCGGATCGAAGGAACCATAAGGATCCTGAAAGACAACCTGCATGTCACGGCGCGCCGGCTTCAGCTCGGCTTCGCTCTTGCCGGTGATGGTTTCGCCGCGAAACCGGATGGTGCCCGAGCTTGGCCGGTCCAGCGCCAGGATCATGCGGGCGAGCGTTGACTTGCCGCAGCCGGAGCGGCCAACCAGCGCCACCGACTGACCCGGCGCCATCGACAAGGACACCTGGTCGACCGCTCTGATATCAGGCGCTCGCCTGAATAGCGAGATGCGCCGACCGGCATAGTCGCGGGTCACGCCCTCGACCTGGAGCAAAGGTCGGCCCGTCTCGATACCATGCGGCCTGGCGCGCGCCGGCACATGCATCGAGGCCTGCGCCAGCTGGCGCGTGTAGGGATGGAGCTGTTCGGACAGCGTGCGCGCCGTGTCGCCGGTTTCCATAACCTCGCCGCGGCGCAGGATGGTGATACGGTTCGCCATCTCGGTCACCACGGCAAGGTCGTGCGAGATCAGCAGCAGGCCCATGCGGCTCTCGGCGACGAGGTCGCGCAGGAGGTCGAGGATCTGGGCCTGCAGCACCACGTCGAGAGCCGTGGTCGGCTCGTCGGCGATCAGCAGCTTCGGCTTCAGCGCACAAGCGATGGCGATGACGACGCGCTGGCGCTGGCCGCCCGACAGTTCGTGCGGATAGCGCGACATTGGGAATTTCGCCGAGGGCAAGCCGACCCGGTCGAGCATTTTTCGCGCCCGGTCTTCGGCTTCGGCGCGGCTTGCCTTGGTGTGCCAGCGAATGCCTTCGGCGACCTGTTCGCCGATGGTCTTGACCGGATTGAGCGCCGTCATCGGCTCCTGGAACACCATGCCGATGTCATCGCCGCGCAGTGCGCACATCTGGTCCTCGGTTGCCGCGAGGAGGTCGATGCCGTCGAATGTGACGCGTCCAGTAGCGCGCGCGGCATAGGGCAGAAGCTGCATCACCGTCAGCGCGGTCATCGACTTGCCCGAGCCGGATTCGCCGACCAGGCCCATCACTTCGCCGGGCGCGACGGAAAGTTCCATACCCTTGAGGATCGGCGTGTCGCCGATGGTCAGCGAAAGGTTCTTGATGTCGAGCAGGCTCATCGCTGCCGCCGCGATTTTGGATCGAGAATGTCGGCGATACCGTCGCCCAGGAGGTTCAGGCCGAGCACGGTGACGACGATCGCCATGCCGGGAAAGATTGCCATCCATGGCGCCACTACCATGCGGGTCTGCGCGTCGAACAGCATGCGGCCCCAGCTCGGCATTGGCGGCTGGGCGCCCAGGCCCAGATAGGAAAGCCCGGCCTCCGCCAGGATACCCAGCGCGAACTGGATGGTGCCTTGCACCAGGAGCAGCGTGGCAATGTTGGGCAGCACATGTTCGATGGATATCTGCGTGCTGCTCTTGCCGGCGGCGCGCGCGGCAAGAATGAACTCGCGTGGCCAGATCGCCAGCGCGCCGGCCCGGGCGACACGGGCAAAGACCGGTATGTTGAAGATGCCGATGGCGATGATGGCGTTGACGGCGCCCGGCCCGAAGATAGCGGTGATCATGATGGCCGATAGCAGCGCCGGAAAGGCGAAAACGAGGTCGTTCAGCCGCATCAGCGCCTCGTCGACGAGGCCGCCGCGTGCTGCGGCAAAGGCGCCGAGCGGCACGCCGACCCCCATGCCGATACCGACCGCGACCAACGCTACGGCAATCGAATTGCGGGCGCCGACCATGACCATCGACAGGATGTCGCGGCCGAAATGGTCGGTGCCGAACCAGTGCGCCAGCGAGGGGGCTTGCGTCTTGTCCGAGATCAACAGTTTCGTGACGTCGTAGGGCGTCCAGGCATAGGAGACGATGGCCATTGCCAGGATCAGCACAGTGATGACGAAACCGGCAACGAAGGCGGTGTTCCTGAATGCCTTGGCCAGGATGCTACCGAGCGTCTCCTCAGGGATGTCAATGTGCAGCGTCATTGCCGGTTTCTCAGGCGCGGATCGACGACCGCATAGGAAAGGTCGACGAGAAGGTTGACGGCGATGACGGCGGCGACCAGCAGCATGACGACGCTTTCGACGACGATCAGGTCGCGCTGGGTGATTGCCTGGAACACCAGCCGGCCGAGGCCGGGCAGGTAAAAGACATTCTCGATGATGATGGTGCCGGCAAGCAGGAAGGCGAATTGCAGGCCCAGGATGGTCAGCACCGGGATCATGGCGTTGCGCAGCGCGTGCCGCCACAGCACGGCGCGATAGGGCAGGCCCTTGGCGCGGGCGGTGCGGATATAGTCCTCGTTCAGCACCTCGATCAGCGCCGAGCGGGTGACGCGCGCCAGGATCGCGGCTTGCGGCAAGGCAAGTGCGACCGCCGGCAGCAACAGCGATTTCAGTGCCGGCCAGATGCCGGCACTCCAGCCGGGAAAGCCACCGGCAGGCACCAGCCGCAGCCAGACGGCGAAGACATAGATCAGCATCAGGGCGAACCAGAAATTGGGCACGGCGACGCCAAGCTGCGCGGCGCCCATGGAAATCGTATCGCCAGCCCGTCCACGCCGGCTGGCGGAAAACAGGCCAACGGGAATCGCGATGATGGTGGAGAGCGCAAGCGCAATCAGCGCCAGCGGCAGCGAGACGGCAAGCCGCTCGCGCACCAGATCGATGACCGGCACCGAATAGGTGTAGGAGCGGCCGAAATCGAGACTGAACAGGCCGCCGGCCCAGTGAAGATAGCGCAGGGCCAGTGGTGCGTTGAGGCCCATCTGGTTGCGCAGCAGTTCAACCTGGTCGGCGCTGGCGTTCAAGCCCAGCATCAGCCGTGCCGGATCGCCGGGCAGGACCTCCAGCACGGCGAACACCACCATGGAGGCCAGGATCAGCGTCGCGAGGGCGATGGCGAGGCGTTTTAGGAGATAGGCGGTCATGGAAGGTCGGGGACCGCTGTTTTGCCGGGGGCAGGCAAGAGGTGACGATAGCGTTCTACGGCGCCCCCCTCTGTCATGCCGGACATCTCCCCCTCAAGGGGGGAGATTGGAAGTTTCAGCGCCGGTGGCACAAATACAGCGTTGATGATTGGCGAAAGCAGCAGCGAGAGCGCAATCTCCCCCCTAGAGGGGGAGATGCCCGGCAGGGCAGAGGGGGGCGCGAAGGAACGCAAGGGTCGCCTTTTGGCCAGCAACCTCACTCGCTCCACTTCACCTTGGTCAAATCATTGGCCTGGATGGGTGCGTTTTCCCACAGGCCTTGCAGCTTGGCGTCCCAGACGCCGACCTTGGGCAGTTCGTAGAGGAAACCGACCACGGCATCGTCGGCCAGGATCTTCTGCGCTTGCCCCAGCAATTCCTTGCGCTTGGCCTCGTCGGAGGTGACGCCGAGATCGGCGATCACCTTATCGAAGGCCGGATTGTCGTAGTTGAAGTAATAGTCCTTGCGCGAATAGATATCGATGTCGTTGGGTTCGGTGTGGGAGACGATGGTGAGGTCGTAATCTTTCTTGGTGAACACCTGATCCAGCCACTGTGCCCATTCGACCGGGATGATCTCCAGATCGATGCCGACGTCGCGAAGCTCGGAGGCGATGATCTCGCCGCCGAGCCTGGCATAGGCGGGCGGCGGCAATTTCAGCGTCGCCTTGAAGCCGTTCTCCAGCCCCGCTTCCTTCAGCAATTCCTTTGATTTGGTGACATCATGCGGATAGCGGCCGGTGAGGTCGACATAGTCCTTGTTGGCAGGCGACATGTGCGAGCCGATCGGCACGCCGAGGCCGGCCGAGGCGCCGTCGATGATCGCCTTGCGGTCGAGTGCATAGGAAATCGCCTGTCTCACCTGCAATTTGTCGAAGGGAGGCTTCTTGTTGTTGATCGACAGGATGGTTTCGCCTTCGGTCGCGCCGATCACCACCTTGAAGCGCGGGTCGTCCTTGACCTGCGCGACGCTGTCGGGATCAAAGAAGGGAAAGGCCTGGATATCGCCGGAGAGCAGCGCCGGCACGGCGGCCGCGGCATCCGGAACGATGCGGAACTCAGCCTTGTCGAGAGACGCCGGCGTGCCCCAGTAATTGTCCGATTTGACCAGCGTGATCGAGGATCCCTTGGCCCAGTTCTGGAATTTGAACGGGCCGGTACCGATCGGCTTCTCCTTGTTGGTGTCGGCCGTCTCAGGCGCCACGATCACCGCGTCGCCCCACCCCATATTGTAGAGGAAGGAGCCTTGCGGGTTCTTCAGCGTGACCTTGACCGTTGCTGGGTCGACGATTTCGACCGTGTCGATGGCCGCGAACAGGGCCTTTTGCGCATTGACCGAATTGTCGGCGCGGGCGCGGTCGAGCGAGAATTTCACGTCACTGGCATCGAAGTCGGTACCGTCGTGGAATTTCACGCCGGTGTGCAGCTTGAAGGTGTAGACCTTGCCGTCATCGGAAATGGTCCAGCTTTCGGCCAGATCCGGCAGCACCTCACCATTCGGCCCGATGCGGGTCAGGCCCTCGAACACATTGGCGTAAAGCACCTCGTCGATCGCCGCGGCGGCACCGGCGGTCGGATCGAGATGCGGTGGTTCGAGCGGGATGCCGATGACGAGGTCGGTTCGCGCGGCGAACGCCTGGCAGTCAGCGGCCAGTGCAAGGATCGTCGCGGCCAGGATGGTTTTCCACAATTTCATCGTGCAACTCCCCATGCGTTTCAGACAGGTGCTCAAACCCGGGCGATAGAAGCGTGATTTTGCCACGGAGTAAATTGCGTTTCGTTCTGCCCGTTGGCGTAGCCGGGAATGTTTTTGTCGTGGCGGCCTCGTCGGCAGGTCGAAGCTTGGCGCGAAGCGCGCGTTATCCCGTGGCGGTGCCGCGCAACAGCACGTTGAGCCCGATCGCCATCACCTTGGCCGATTCCACCATGTCCGATATTCCGACCCATTCGTCCGGCCGGTGGGCGAGGTCGAGAATGCCTGGACCATAGGCGATGCAATCGTAGATGTGGCCGATGCGGGCAATGTGCTTCTGGTCGTAGGTGCCTGGCGAGATGACGTAGTCGGGTTCGCGGTCGAACACAGCCATTATGCCTTGCGCCACCGCCTTGACCACCGGCGCGTCGCGCTCCGTCATCAGCGGCAGCACTTCCATCAGGTCGCGGATTTCATAGTCGAATTTTTTCCGATCGCGCTTCAGGCGCTCGAGAATGCCGGTTACTTCACCTTTGACGGTATCGAGATCTTCCTCGAGCAGAAAGCGACGATCGATGGTCAGCCGGCAGGAATCGGGCACGTTGGGCGAGGGCAGGCCTGGCCGGAAATCCTCGGTCTGGCCGCCATGGATCGAATTGATGTTCATGGTCGAGCGTTTTGCGCCTTCGGGCACGACCGGCATGCGCGTCATCTTGCGGTCGAGTGCGGGGAACAATTCGTCCTCGAATGCCCTTAGCACGGCGCCCATGTGACGCACCGCATTGTCGCCGAGGAACGGCATTGAGCCATGCGCGATCTCGCCCTTGGTCTCGATCTCCGCCCACCAGACGCCACGATGACCCAGACAGATGCGGTCCTTGTTCAGTGGCTCGGGAATGATGACGTGGTCGACCCTGGGTTTCGAGAAATAGCCGAGGCTGGCCAGATGGGCCACGCCGCCGAAGCCACCGGACTCCTCGTCGACCGTGCCGGAGATTTCGATAGCGCCGGGAAAGTCGGGGAAGACTTCCAGGAAGGCCTCGGCGGCGATGATCGAAGCGGCCAGGCCGCCCTTCATGTCGCAGGCGCCGCGACCATAGACCTTGCCGTCCCTGACGACACCGGCAAAGGGATCGACCGTCCAGCCGTCGCCTGCTTCGACAACGTCGATGTGCGAGTTGAAGTGGACGCAGGCACCGGGCGACCTGCCGTCGAAACGGGCAACGACATTGACGCGCGGGTAGCGGTCGGTGTCGCCGGGCGTGCCTTCGGCGCGGATGAATTCTGTCTCGAAACCGCTCTTCTTCAGCCGCGCGCCGAGATACTCGGCGCATGGCCGGTAGGCATCGCCGGGCGGGTTGATGGTCGGAAAACGGATTAGATCGGCGGTTAGCGCGACGACATCATCGCGCCTGATATCGATTGCCTGGAGGAGTCGCTCGTTCATGCGCAGAGTTGAGCAACGATCGTCTTGATTTTGCAAGCCCACCGGTGACCAAGCCCGAGCGGCGTGTCGTTGCGGCAACTATTGCGGGAAATCGTTCAAATTGGCTGCTTTGGATTGGCGAATTGGTCAAGGAGTGTGTGTTACCCGGTTCACCTGCCATTAAAAAGGTGAAAACAACGTGATGGCAGGCAAGTAAGGGGCAATCAAAGGGGTTTGATCGCATGAAAAAGACAGTTCTCATGGCGGCCATTTTTGTCGCGATGCTGTTCGGTGCTTCGGGGCAGGGCTGGGCAGCCAGCCTCGTTGCAAACATAGACGTGTCGTCGCAGACGATGACGGTCAGATATGGCCTGTCGGTTTACCGGTGGAGCGTGTCCACCGCGCGTCCCGGTTATTTCACGCCGCGCGGCAGCTATAAGCCGCAGCGTACGGCACGGATGTGGTATTCGCGCAAATACCATATGTCGCCGATGCCATACTCCGTCTTCTTCCATGGCGGCTATGCCATCCACGGGACCGGTGCCGTCAGGCAACTCGGTCGGCCGGCGTCGCACGGCTGCGTGCGGCTGCACACGGCCAATGCCGCAACTTTCTATGCGATGGTGCGCGAAGTGGGTTTCGGCAACACGCGGATTGTCGTGACAAACTGAGGCGATCCAGAGTCGCTGAAGTCGGCATTATCGGCTGGTGTAGGACTAATCTCCTCGCCAGCGAGGCTTAAGCGTTTGCGGCCGGAGCGGGCTTCAGCCGGCGCTTTCGTCGTCCGCCCCCAATCTCCCACCTTTTGTGGAACCACATCCACTGGCCGGGATCTTCGCGTACCCAGCGTTCGACCACGTCGTTGAGACGCTGGGTGGTGGCGCGGACATCGACGCTGCCGTCAGCGGTGCGCGGCAACGTCAACTTGTCCTCGATCTCGAGCCGGAAGCGGTTGCCTGGCAGCCTGACGCAGCGCGCCGGATAGACGTCGCAGTCGTAGTGACGGGCAAGGGTGGCCAGCACCCGATTGCTTTGGCAGGGGCGGCCGAAGAATGTCGTATCCAGGCCGTTGGAGAATTTCTGATCGACAAGGATGCCGATGTTGCCGCCATTCTCCAGGACCCCTGCCAGCGCGAACGAGGCGCCGGCCATCGACGGCAGCAATGAGCCCATGGTCGAGCGGCGCGTTGAGAGGATGTAGTCGGCGAGATAGGGATTGTTGGGCGGCCGAAACAGCGCCGTGATGTTCATGCCGAAGGTCGCCGCCGCCACCGGCAGCAACTCGAAATTGCCGAGATGGCCGGTGAAGACGATATGCGGCTTCCGTTCACCTGCGATCTCGACGAAATGCTCTGTTCCCTTGACCTCGACGCGGCCGGGCTTGCTGGCCGCAGGATCGTAATCGAACAGGGCGTCGAGAAAGATGTATTCGGCGGCAAGACGAGCCATGTTGCCCCACATGTCGGAGGCGATCGCCTGGATTTCGGCTTCGCCCTTTTCCGGATAGGCCTTGCGCAGATTGTCGACGGCGACCTGATGGCGTCCCACCCAAGGGCCGATGCGGCGTGCGACGCGGTCGGCGAAATTCAGCGCACTGTCCGCCGGCAGCAGACGCAGGATCGAGATGATCGTCATCGCCGCGCGCGCAACCAGCCAGTAGTTGAATTGGCGCAACTGCCTACCGTAGCGAAATTTGAGATCCCGGCGAAACTTCTTGAACACAGAGGGCAAGGCTCTAGCCGACGCGCAGGATGATCTTACCGAACACGTCGCGGCCTTCCATGCGCTTCAGCGCGGTATCGATACCGTCGAAGTCGACTTCGGTGTCGATGACCGGTGCGACCTGTCCTGCTGCCATCTTCTGCATGGCGTTGGCCATGTTCTCCATGCGACAGCCGAAGGAGCCGAGCAGTTTCAGTTGCTGCTGGAACAACTGCATCAGGTTGATTTGCGTCGACACACCGGAGGTCGAACCGCAGGTCACAAGGCGGCCGCCACGCTTCAGGCACAGCATTGAGGCGGCAAAGGTATCGGCGCCGACATGTTCGAAGACGACATCAACGCCCTTCTTCTTGGTCAGCTTGCGCACGACGCCCTCGAAACGATCGTCACGGTAGTTGATGACATGGTCGGCGCCGAGCGCCTTGGCCTTGTCGATCTTGTCGTTCGAACCGACCGTGGTGATAACAGTGCAGCCCATCCGCTTCGCCAACTGGATAGCCGCCGAGCCGATGCCGGATCCGCCGGCATGGATGAGAATGGTCTCGCCGGGCTGCAGCCTGGCATTGTCGAACAGCATGTGCTCGACGGTGCCGAAGGTGACGGGCGCCACCGCGGCACCGACGTCGGTCACGCCGGGCGGTGCGGGGACCAGCAGGCGAGCCGGCAGGTTGATTTTCTCCTGCGCGAAGCCGTCGAGATGGAAACCGTGAACACCCGAAACATGCTCGCAAAGATTGTCTCGGCCTTCGCGGCAGGCTCGGCAAAGCCCGCAGGTGCGGGCACCATAGATCGACACCAATTGTCCGGGCAGCAGGCTGGAAACACCGGGGCCGACCGCTTCGACCTCGCCCGAAGCTTCCGCGCCGACGACCAGGGGAAGCTTGCGCTTGGCGAAGGCCATGCCGCGCCAGCCCCAGACGTCGATGTGGTTCAGCGCCACCGCCTTGATGCGCAGCGTGACTTCGCCGAGTGCCGGCGGTGGGGGAGGCGGCAGGTCCACCGTTTCAAGACGGCGGTCCTCGATAAGTTGCAATGCGCGCATGGGGCCTGTCGGTCAGTCTGGCTGAAAAAGGTCGCTTAGACCGGTTCCCGCGCCATGACAAGGCAAGTGTTCTGGCCGCCGAAGCCGAAGGAGTTCGACAGAACCGTGCGTACCTCGGCATTGCGCTTCTTGTTCGGCACCACGTCGAGCACGATCGCGGGATCCGGATTGTCGTAGTTGATGGTTGGCGGAATGACGCTTTCGCGCATCGTCATCAGCGAGAACGCCGCCTCGACGGCGCCCGCCGCCGACAGCGTATGGCCGATCATCGACTTATTCGACGAGACCGGCATCGAGCCGATCCGCTCGCCGAACACCGTCGACAGCGCCAGGTGTTCCATCTTGTCGTTTTCTGGCGTCGACGTGCCATGGGCGTTGACATAGTCGATCTCGTCTTCCCTCAGGCCTGCATCGGCGAGGGCAGTGCGAACCGCGGCGATGGCCGGCGAAGCGTCGGGCTTCGAACGGGTGCGGTGGAAGTCGTCGGCCTTCTCGCCGCAACCGCCCAGGATACCGAGAATGGTCGCGCCGCGAGACAACGCCGCTTCGAGCGATTCCAACACCAGCGCCCCGGAACCCTCGGCCAGCACGAAGCCGTCGCGGTCCTTCGAGAAAGGCTTCGATGCCTTTTCGGGAATGTCGTTGTGCGTGGAGAGCGCCGAAAGCAATGAGAAACGGATCAATGCCTCGGCGGTGGCAGAGCCATCGGCGCCGATCGACAGCGCGCGTTCGCATTCGCCGCGTCTAATCGCCTCGACACCGAGCTGAATCGCGGTGGCACCCGAAGCGCAAGCCGTCGACAGTGTGATCGGCAGGCCGCGTGTGCCGAGGCGTTCGGCAAGGCGGTCGGCGATCGAACCGAACTGAGTCGTCTCGAAAATATCCAGCTCTTTCAAGCTGCGCGCCACCCGAAGCAGTTTTTCGGCGGCGGTGTCATCCTTGTCCTTGCCGGAATTGTAGAGCGAGAAGCGTTCGGCCCAGTCGAGTTCGACCGGTGGCGAGGCGAGGAAGAGCGGTCCGCCGAAATCGCTGGAATCAAGACCGGCTTCGGCCACCGCTTCAAGGCCCGCAAGCTCGGCCAACTCATAGGTGAGGGGGCTGGCGCCCTTCGAACTCGACGGCAGGAAATCGACCATGCCGGAGATGCGGGTGTTGAGTTGATCGATCGGAAAGCGCGTAATCGGGTGGATGCCTGACTTTCCCGAGGTCAACGCCGCCCAATTGTCTGTCTTGCCGACACCAAGCGAGGTCACCACGCCGATGCCGGTGACCGCGACAATCGGCCTGCCCATGTGATCGTTCAGATTGGCCATCCGGGAGTTCTCGACTTCTATCGTTGCAGCATGGATTGCGGAGTGCCGTCTCAGGCGGTGTTGACCAGCGCCATGCCCTCGAATTGGTGATAGCCGATCGCAGTTGCAAGGACAGTTGCGGGAATGCCTTCGAACGGCTTCTCGGCTGCGGCATCAAAAACAGGATAGGCAGCCTTGCGGTTGACGGCGAGAGCCGCCAACGCCACGGCGAAGGGAAACTGCGCTTCCTTCATGTGCCCGGTCAGCGTCGAGAAACCGCGCGCTGATATCACAGGATTGGCAAGAAGTGCCGCTTGCTCGGCTGATGTGGCCGCATGGGCGCCCGATGCGCCCGAGAGGGCCAGCAATTTGCCGTTCGGCAATGCAGCCTGCTTGAGCAGCGCGGCGATCGCGGTATCGAGTTCTCCCCGCTGCCGTCTGGCGCGGCCGGAGACGACCGGCCCTAGCTCGGCATAGATCTTGCGCCCACGGCTTGTCGCGTGTTCGCGCTGCTCCAGCACCAGGAAAGCACCGCCAGACCCGGTCACGACGCCGCCGCCCTCAGCACCTTGTCTTTGCCAGACGGGTTTCCACGGGCCGCGATGCAGATAGCCGGCAAGCTCATAGCCCAGCAGCATGTCGGAATGTTCGGTCTGGAAGGCACCGCCGACCAGGATGTGCGTCGACTGGCCCGATCGGATGCGTGCGGCGGCGGTCTCGACGGCGGCGACGCCGGCACCTTCCTCACCCATGAAGGTTCTGGACGATCCCGTCACCTTGTGGACGATGGAGATGTTGCCGGCGAGCAGGTTGGAGAGTTGGGCCAGGAACAAAGTAGGCCGCAATTCGGTGGTCAGCTTCTCGTTGAGCAGCACGTCGCGGTCGTTGCGGCTTTCCGAAGCGGCGAGAATGGCGGCATCGACCGCCTCGTCGCGCTCGCCACCGCCTGCGGCCACGACCATGTCCATGGTCGTGCAGAGTTCGTCATTGCCCTTGATGCCGGCGTCGTCCAGCGCAAGTCCCGCGGCGTAGGTGCCGAGTCTCTGCCAGGTTTCCATCTGGCGCTGATCGCCGCGTTTGGCGATCTGCAGGTTCCAATCGATCTCCGGTAGCGGATGGACGGTGTAGGGGGCAAAGCGCGCCGCTTCGAGCACCGGCTGCAGGCCCGGCTGAGTGAGCTTCTGCCAATGGGCGTCCGGACCTTCCCCCAAGGAGGAGACCAGGCCGATACCAGTGATGACGACGTCGCGGGGGCTGCTCATGGGCGGCTTTGTGGGTCAGGCGGCAGAGCGCGTCAAGGTCGCGCGCTCAACTGACGTCAGGCGGTCTTGGCGGCGACCAGTGCGTCGATCTTGGCGCACAGGTTCTTCATGACGAAGTAATCGTCGGTCGAAGCCTTGCCGTCATTGACCTCCTGGGTCCACTTTTCAAGCGGCACCTTGATGCCGAATTCCTTGTCGATGGCGAAGACGATATCGAGGAAATCGAGGCTGTCGATGCCGAGATCGTCGATCGTATGGCTCTCCGGGGTGATGGTGTCGATATCGATCTCGCTGGTGTCGGCAATGATCTTGGCGACTTTGTCGAACGTGGTGGACAAGGGCTTTTCCTTCGGTTGCGGGCGGAATCTGTCCGCATCTAGTTTCGGCGCTGTCTAATCGGTTTTTCCCGGCAGGAAAAGGCCTCATACGCCGGGCGCAGATGGGAACCCGCTCTGCAAAGGCAAGAAGGGCCGCCGGGGGCCCGGCGGCCCTTCCCCTGACGTAACGTCAGCCATTGTTTCGATGCAGGTCGCTTTCCCAAGCAGGAACCAGTCTTGGGCGGCATGCATCAGCTGTCGCGGAGCTTGACCAGGTCGTTGAGCAGTCCGCCCGTACCGTTGTGGACGGTCAGCCGCTCGACCTTGCCGGCGATGGTTTCCAGAGCCTCGAGCTCCTTCAGCCGCAGCATTACCGGGTTTTCCGCCATCACCCTGGCCGTGTTGAGCAGCGAACGCGTGGCGTTCGTCTCCTCGCGGCGACGGATGATGTTGGCCTCGGCCTGCTTTTCGGCCGACACCACCTGGTTGAGGATCTCGCGCATCTCGCCCGGCAGGATGACATCCTTGAGAGCGATATCGCTGACCTCCACTCCGATCTCGGCCATATCGGCGCGAACCTTGGCCGCCGCCTCCTCGTCGATCGTCACCTTCTTTTCAAGGATCTGGTCGAGCGTCAGCGCGCCAAGCGTCTTGCGGAAGGCGTACTGCAGGGCGCGGTAGAGGGCTTCGGAGAAGTCCTTCACAGCGCTCACCGCCTTGACCGGATCGACGACGCGGTACTCGGCTGATATGTTGACGCGGATCGTGACGCGATCCTTGGTCAGCACTTCCTGCCCGGCAACATCGAGCGACTGGCGCTTGAGGTCGACGACCTTGATCTGCACCATGCGTCCGACGTTCCAGAAGCCATGCACGCCCGCCGTCAGCGTCCTGACCAGGACACCGTCGATGAACAGCAGTCCGGATTGACCATCGACGACCGGATGGACGGACATCAATTCCGCCTTCCGAGCCTGGCCGAGCCGGCGCATGACTGCCAAATCGATGGCGAGGTCGACCGATGTGTCGATCAGCGTCACCTTCCACGGACCGGCATCCGTCCACAGCACCAGCTTGCGATCCGGCGCCAGCACGGCGTGCAAATTGCCGTCACGCTCGATGATTGCAACGTCCGTGCGCCCGGTGCGAACGACGGTGAAATGACGCGCGGCCACATCCGGGAGCTTGTCGAACAACGCCTTCTCGTATGCCGAAACGAATTCCGGGTTCTTTAGATCGTGCCGGGACACTTCGAGGCTGCCGCGCCGGTTGGCGAGCCAATGTTCGCCCGGCATCAGGACGGCCTTGATCTCACCCTTGTGCAGGGTGAGGGCACGTTCGTTTTCCCTTACGAGGACGCGCTCGCGTCCAAGAACCTGATCGAGAATAGTCATTGTCTTTTACTCCAGTCGGGCATGGCCCCATGCGAGGCGTCAAGTCATGCGTCGATCGTCCTTTTCGTTTCTCGTTTCACATCGTTTCGTCCGGGCACGAATGATCCGGGGACTGGTGGCATCAATCCGTGGCGGGCCTGCGGGAGCGGATCGCGAGGCAGCGAAGCGAGCGCCGGAGGCCCTGGCCTCCCTTGCAGGCGACACTGCGCCTTGATCGTCACCGCGGGCCTGGCCGCGAGCCGATGGCGGAAGACGCTCAGGATGATCCGTGCCCGAGGGCCTGGGCCATCCGTCCAGTCTTTCGCATTCCAGTCCCCGGACCGTTTTCGAATGGCTTGGAAGCCAATGGAGAAGGAATCGAACCTTCGACAGTCAGATTCTCGATCTGATGCTCTACCCAACTGAGCTATCCGTGGTGCAGATGAAGGGAATTGAACCCCCGACCTCCGGACCCAAATCCGGCGCTCTCCCGCTGAGCTACATCCGCGATCCCAATCCCCAAAGCGGCGCCGTATACAGGGCGGCAAAGCCGCCTGCACGGGCGGAGACGAAAGCTCCAACCGTTGTGCTCACTCCAGTTCTCGTGACCGGGAGCGCGCCTATAGCCCCTGCGACGGGTTGTCGCAAGCGGGATTGTCGCGGCTGATTTGCGGCGTCTTTCAATGGTGGCATTTCGGCAACACTGCTTCAAACCATCCGTGATGGAGTGCAGTGCCTAAAAGGTGACCCGGCCGAGTACGCGCAGGCCATCGTCCTGCGGTTCGACGACCACGGCCTCGCCTTCGCGGGGCGAAACGCCGGTCAGTGCCTGGATATTTTCCAGATGGGTGACCATGACCAGATTGTCGGAGCCGGAATAGGCGCGGATCTCCTTCAGGATCGCTGCGATCTGAGAGGCTTTTTGCGCCGCGTCGCCCTTCAGGAGATCGAGCGGTGCAAACAGCTTCGGTTCGGCCTCGAAAGCAATGCGGGCGGTGTCCACGCAGCGGCAGTAGCGGCTGGACAGCACGCGCTCGATAGGTGCTGCACGAGCGGCGAACAAGGCGCCGATCTTGCTTGCCTGCTGCTTGCCGCGTGCGGACAGGTTGACCTGGGTGGCACAGCTGTCGATGTCGAAATTGACCGGATCAGTGGTGCCGGTGACCATGGCATGACGCAGTAGTACGACATGGCCGCCATCGCGTAATAGTGCCCAGCCGGCGTCCGTGGCGTGGGCTGCGGCCGGGATGGCCAGCAGAAGCAAAGCCAGCACAAATCGAATCATAGGCTATCCTTCTCCGGTTCCCGGCAATGGGTTCCGGTGACCGGACATATAGGGACGTAAAGCCAGCCGAAAGACAAGGCGCGGTCGGGCGGAGCCCTACTTCTTGGCCATCTGCTTCTTCGCCAGATTGATTTTCTGGTCGGTCAACGGAATGGGCATCGTGTAGCCGGCTTCGGTAAACCCCCGCTTGGCGTTCTCGAAGAATTCGATGGCTTTCAGATATTCCAGCTTACCCGCGCCGTAACTGGCGTGGTTCCAATGGACGTCGCCGAGGTTGTTCTGTTCGAAGGCCCACTGCAAGGGCTGACTCTCGCGGGTGAATACCTTCAGCGTCGCCGTGAAGGCTGCCTCAGCGTCATTGAGGTATTTGTCCGTGCGTTCGAGATTCCCGAGGTTGAGCAGACTCATGCCTATGCCGTTCTGGGCGTTGGCCCAATCGATGGGGGCGGCTTCGATAGTCAGCACCTCAAGCGCTGCCCGCCGGGCCGCGATGGAATCCTGCAGGGTTTTGGGATTGGCATCGCTCATGCTCAGCCAGTGCAGCGCCGACCCGAGACCGGCCTCACTCAGCGCCCATTGCCGCGGGTTCGTCTCGCGCTTGTACTCGCGCAACGCATCGCGATAGGCGGCGATGGCCTCGCCGTAATGTTCGGGCTTGTCCGTGACGCCGCCGAGAAGCTGCAGCGTGTTGCCGAGATTGTAGTGGCTCATCGCCCAGTCGAGGGGGAATTTTCGCCTGACATAAACCTGCCGCGCGGCCTGGAAGGCGTTCACCGATTGCTCGAGCTTGGCCGCGTCTCGGGTGCGCTGGCCAAGCGTCTGGTAGATCGATCCGAGATTGTTCTGCGCCGACGCCCAGTCCGTCGGGAAACGCTGGCGGGTAAACACCGTCAGAGCATCGTCATAGGCCGCCGCTGCCTCTTCGAGCGCGCCGGTCCCCATATCGAAGCGGGCGACACCACTCAGTGCGTTGCCGAGATTCAGCCGGCTGGTTGCCCACGAGACCGGGAAGGTTTCGCGGGTTCGCACCTCAAGCGCGGCACGGAATGCATCGGCCGCCTCGTTGATCTTCTCCTTGACGTTAAGCTGAATGCCGAGCGACACCAGCGTGTTGCCGAGATTGTTCTCGACCATCGCCCATTCCACCGGCGCTTTTTCGCGGGTGTATTCTTCGAGCGCCAGCCGGTAGGCGGCTTCGGCTTGCGTCAGATGCTCGCTGGCGGGTTCGCGTTCGGAAAGCGCATAGAGCGCCAGACCGAGATTGTTTTGCGAAGCCGCCCAGTCGAGCGGCACCTTGTCGCGCGGGCGCTTCTCGAGTGTGGCGCGCATCGCCACCACCGCTTCATTCAGGCGCTTCGGGTCGCTCTCGCGTTCGCCGATCTTCAAGAGCACGTTGGCCAGATTGTTTTGCGCGGCGGCCCAGTTGAGGTCGTCCTTCTCATGCTCGAAGACGACAAGGGAATCACGGAAGATCCGAGCCGCTTCTTCGAGGTGAGCCGTTTCGGTCTCGCGCTCGCCGATGGTCTGCAGAACCACCGCCATGTTGTTGCGGGTGATCGCCCAGTCGCGGTTCTGTTCGCCATTGGGAATGAAGTTGAGGATGATGCGATAGGCCTCGATGGAGTGCTGCAGCGCATCGAGGTCACCGGTGGCGTAGCCGTAAGCGTTCAGCGCCTCGGCTTCCTGGTTCTTGTAGTTCCAGCGCAGCTTGTCGTCCCATTTTTCCGTCAGCGAAAACGCCTTGGCATAGTCGCCGGCGGCGGATTTGTAGTCGAAGACAAGTGCCGAGGCACCGGCGCGCCTGGCGTAGATCGCGGCATCGGCAAGACGCTTCTGCTTGACGAGATCCTCGGCCTCATCAACCGCATCGTTGGTCTGCTCGACCCGGCCGACGGCGTCGTCGAGGAATTTCCGCGCCGTCACGATGGCGCCCTGGCCGATCGCCTTGTCGGCGGAGGCGACCAGCCGTTTGATCTCCGGATCGTCGGTGCGCAGTGCGGCGCGCTCGGACATCATCTTCTTCAGGCGTTCAGCTTGGGCGTCGAGCACCTTTTGCAGGTCGGTCGGATCTTCGGGGATTTTTTCCCTGCCTAGCGCCTTCAGTACGCCATAGAGCGCGTCGAGCGGCACGCCTTCCTGCAGCGAGGCCAGTTCCACCTGTGCCCGTTTCGGGTCGGGCAGCTCGGAAATCGTCAACAGCAGCTGGCGCCGTTCGCCGGTGATCAGCCCGTCGTCGCCGGTCGGTTCCGCTGGTGCGACGCCGAAATAGAGTAGCCGGCGCAGGCTTTCATTGACCCAGGGGCGCTGCTTTGCCTTGGTGTCGAGATAGACCTCCTCGGTCACCATGCGCATCACCGAGCCGAACTCGGTGCCCTTCATCGCCGCGAGGTGGCGCAGCAGGGCGGCCGCGTAGGGGCTGTTTTCGCCGGCGGCGCCATCGAGCGCCGGACGGCCCGGCTCGGCGGCAAAGCCGACCACCGTGCCCAGGCTTGCGTCGGCCGCCGGCGCATTGCCCAGCGCCTTGGCGCCGCGCACCGGTTCCAGCCCGCCGGCGCCGATGGGCGAAGCGGAGGCGGTCGGGGCGCGCCGCACCACGGCGCCCGCGGGAAACGGGTTGGTGCGGCATGCATCGAGCAGCATGATCGTCACCGGTACGGTCGTTTTCAGCGCGTCCATGACGGCGGATATCGGCACCAGTGCCTCGTCGGCATCTCTGAGTGACGACACGTCGGCATCGACCGGAACCAGATAGTTCTCGCCGCCGGCCTCGATGCCGTGACCGGAATAATAGATGAAGGCGACATCTGCACCTTCGGCATCTTCCGTGAAACGCTCCAGGTCGCGCTTCAGCTTGGCGGTGTCGCGATCGGTGACGCTGCGGGCGTCGAAGCCGAGATCAGTCAGCATCTTGGCCATGTCGCGGGCGTCATTGGCCGGGTTGGGGAGGGCGGCGATGTGCTCGTATTTCGACTGGCCGATGATCAGCGCCACGCCCTTGAGGTTTTTGGTTTCGGCGGCGCGGGCCATACCAACGCCGAGGCAAAGCAGCACGGCGACGAGAGCTGCCAACCGTCGGACAAGATTGCCGTTCCAAGTGCCGACAAAGGCCATTTGTCGTTTCATCCGCCCGATGCTTCAAACCCTCTATAAGCCTGCCAGCCGACGATGATCAAATTCGGGCGCGATTGCGCCGCCGCCGTGGCTCGCCTATCCCTGAAAAATGTCTCCGCTCACCGAAACCGTCCTTTTCGTCTTCAGTCTTGTCGCGCTCGGCTATCTCGCCGGGTTTACCGGCTATTTGAAGCCGGCGAGCGGCGAGGGCATAGCCGATTTTGCGGTGAGCGTAGCGATGCCGCTGCTGTTGTTCCAGACCATGGTGAACGCGGATTTCCACGGAGTGGCACCTTGGTCGCTGTGGGGCGCCTATTTCGCGGCCGTGGCAATCACCTGGGCCGCCGGCCACCTCGTCACCACGCGGATATTCGGGCGAGATGCACGCGCCGGCGTCGTCGGCGGAGTTTCATCGGCCTTTTCCAATATCGTGCTGCTCGGCGCCCCCTTTATCCTCGGCATATTCGGAGCGGATGGTTTCGAGGTACTGTCGTTGCTGGTGTCAGTGCATCTGCCGATCATGCTGATGGCCTCGATCGTGTTGTTCGAAGCCTTCGGCCGCGCCAGCGGCGAACCGGTGCATCCGTTGCGCGTTATCCATAGCTTCCTCAAGCGGCTTTTCATGAATCCGTTGATCATCGGCATTCTGGCAGGACTTGCATGGCGCATCACAGGTGCGCCGCTGCCTGATGTCGCCATGCGCCTGGTCGATGCATTGGCCGGTACGGCGGGGCCGGTTGCGTTGTTCGCCATGGGGCTCAGCCTGCGCCGCTTCGGCATTTCGGGCAATATCAGGCCGGCGCTGGTGCTTTCGGCGTTGAAGCTGTTCCTGATGCCGGCGCTGGTCCTCGCCTTCGTCTGGCTTCTCGGCCTGCCGCCCTTGACGGCCAAGGTGGCGGTGATGGTTGCCGCGATGCCATCCGGCGTCAATTCCTATCTGATCGCGGTGCAGTTCAACACGGGCCAGGCGTTGGCGTCGAACCAGATGACCATCGCGACCGCCTGCGCCGCCATCACCACCGCTTTCTGGCTGACGGTGGTGCTCCACGTTTTCTGATACGATATATGCCGATTTTCGGGTGATGCCCGCCTGCGATCGGCATCTCATAAGCGAGCCTGCTCTCGCCTCCGACTGGCCCAACCCCTATATGCCATGTAGCGATTGCTTGCGGGCCTTGCCCTAGGTAAAGAGCAATGGCTCCGGCGAGCGGGCTTCAGTCCATGGCGCGCGCTCACCGAAGACTTCACAGACCGGCCGTCAGTGCCGAACGGAGGATAGACCATGCTTCAGAAAACCAGCCATTTCATGCGGCAGGCCAATCTCATCAACGGCGAATGGGTGCAGGCCGACAGCGGCCAGACGGTCGACGTCAACAATCCGGCCACCGGCCTCAAGATCGGCACTGTACCGAAGTCGGGCAAGGCCGAGACCCGCCGCGCCATCGAAGCCGCCGCAGAAGCTTTCAAGAGTTGGCGGAAGACGACTGCGCTCGAGCGCTCGAAGCTGTTGCGCAAGTTGCACGACGCGATGATGGACAGCCAGGACGTGCTGGCCGAGCTGCTGACCATCGAGCAGGGAAAGTCGCTGTTCGAATCGAAGGGCGAGATCGGCTCCGCCGCATCCTATGTCCTGTGGTTCGCCGAGGAAGGTCGCCGCACCTATGGCGACGTGGTACCATCGCCGTGGGCGGACCGCCGCATCCTGGTGACCAAGGAGCCGGTCGGCGTCATCGCCGCCATCACGCCGTGGAATTTTCCGTCCTCGATGCTGGCCCGCAAACTCGGCCCGGCGCTCGCCGCCGGCTGCACCGCGGTGGTAAAGCCCGCCTCGCAGACGCCTTACTCGGGTCTTGCCTGGGGCGCGCTCGCCGAGGAAGTCGGTTTCCCGAAGGGCGTCATCAACATCCTGACCGGCTCGGCCAGCGAGATCGGCGACGAGATCTGCGCAAATCCGCTGGTGTCGAAGATCACCTTCACCGGCTCGACCGAGGTCGGAAAGCTTCTCATTCAGAAGTCGTCGGTCACCGTCAAGAAGGTGTCGATGGAACTCGGCGGCAACGCGCCGTTCATCGTCTTCGACGACGCCGACCTCGATCGTGCCGTCGCCGGTGCGATCACCGCCAAGTATCGCAATTCCGGTCAGACCTGCGTTTGCACCAACCGCTTCCTGGTTCAGTCTGGCGTCTATGACAAATTCGTCGAGAAGCTCGCCGCCGCCAGCAACGGGCTGAAGGTCGGTTCCGGCCTCGAGGACGGCGTGCAGCAGGGACCGCTGATCGACGAGAAGGCGGTCGAGAAGGTCGAGGAACTGATCGCCGACGCGACGTCCAAGGGCGGCAAGGTCGTCGCCGGCGGCAAGCGCCATGCGCTCGGCGGTTCGTTCTTCCAGCCGACGGTCATCGCCAACGCGACACCCAAGATGCGCTTCATGAAGGAAGAGATATTTGGCCCGGTCGCACCGGTATTCAAGTTCGACACCGAAGAGGAAGCCGTCGCGCTCGCCAACGACACCGAATTCGGCCTTGCCTGCTATTTCTACACCGGCGATCTCGGCCGCGCCTTCCGCGTCATGGAAGGACTGAAATACGGCATGGTCGGCGTCAATGAAGGCCTCATCACCACACCGGAGGCGCCGTTCGGCGGCGTCAAGGAATCCGGCCTTGGCAAGGAAGGCGGACATCAGGGCATCGAGGATTATCTCGATACCAAATATGTCTGCATTGGCGGCCTCGGCCTCTGATAAGCTATTCCTGAGATGGGGAGGCCGATGGCCTGCCCGTTTTGTGCGGGAAACCAGCCGACTGGATCAACTGGCATTTGCGGGCATGGCGATGAAGGACGGCGAGGTTTTCGGTACGACGCAGGCAGGCGAGGCGGTGCGTCGCTTCACGATCAGGGGCGGCGGCATCACTGCCAACATCCTTGGCCTGGGAGCGATCATCCAGGATCTGCGCCTAACCGGGCACGATGCGCCGTTGGTGCTCGGCTATGACCGTCTGGGTTCCTATGAGACCGATACGGCCTTCTTCGGCGCGGTCGTCGGCCGCTATGCCAACCGCATCCGCGATGGCCGTTTCACCATCGCCGGCAGTCGCTATCAGACCGAGCAAAATTTCCTCGGGAAACATACGTTGCATGGCGGCTCGCAGGGCTATTCCCACAGGCCGTGGACGGTTTCGCTGCATGGCAGGGATTTCGTCACCCTGACGCTGCATGACCCCGATGGCTCGATGGGCTTTCCCGGCGCGCTCGACGTCACCTGCACCTATCGGCTGAAGATCCCGGGCACGCTCAGTGTCGAGCTGACCGCCACCTGCGAGGAGCCGACGCTGTGCAATCTCACCCAGCATTCCTATTTCAACCTGGATGATGGCGGTGCCGGCGACATTCTCGACCACAGGATGATGCTGAATGCCGGTGCCTATCTGCCGGTCGATGGCGACATGATCCCGACCGGGGTGGTCAAGCCGGTTGACGGCACGCCGTTCGATTTCCGCCAGGCGCGGCCGTTGCGCATGGAGACCGAGGGCGAGCAACTGCCCTACGACCAGAATTTTTGCCTTGCCGCGTCACGTGGACCGCTCAAGCAGGCGGCATGGACGCAAGGCGCCAGTTCCGGTGTCGAGATGGAAGTCTGGACCACCGAGCCCGGCGTTCAGCTCTATACCGGCCAGTACGTGACGCCGCGTACCGGACTCGAAGGCCGCAACTACAAGGCCTTTTGCGGTTTCTGCCTGGAGCCGCAGGTATGGCCGGATGCGCCGAACCGGCCCTATTTCCCGCAGGCAACATTGTGGCCGGGCGCGATCTATCATCATGTGACGGAGTATCGCTTCCGCCTGCCTTAAGGTCCGCCGATGTTCAGGTCAGGCCGGCCTGCAAAAAGCAGTTTCCTGCGCTTCCGGTGCTCGCGTACCCAAAAGTACGCTCCGCTCCGGTTCTCGGAACCTACTGTTTTCGGCTCGGCCTGACCTGAATCTCACCGGACCTTAGCCTTCGAAAGCGTTTCGCAGCGTCTCGAACGGCGCCAGCGCGCCGCGCACCTGCACCACGGCGGCGGCGACGCGATGGGCACGGCGTGCGGCTTCCAGCGCCTCATGGCCGGCAAGACGAGCTGCAAGATAACCGCCGTTGAACGAGTCGCCTGCGCCGGTCGTATCGACGGGGTCGGCGACATGGATCGCCGGGACCTCGCACAGCGTTTCTCCTTGGGCAATCAGTGCCGGCGCTTCGCCATTCTTGACGACGACCTCACCGACGAGTTGCCCGAGCCGCTCTGCCGTCGCCCGCGGTGTTTTATCACCAAACAGCATCTGCTCGTCGGGGTAGGTCGGCAGTGCGATATCGGTGACGACAAGGGCTTCGGCGATCGCGGCCTGCGCCTCCTCGCGATTGCGCCAAAGCCGCGGCCGGTAATTGGGATCGAACGCGACAGTCGAGCCGGCTGCCCGCGCCTTGGCGACAGCCGCCAGCAATGTGGTGCGCGCGGCCTCGCTCAGAATTGCCAAAGTGATGCCGCTGAAATAGACAAGGGCCTGATTTTCCAGGTTTTTCGATAGTGCTGCAGGATCCGAGGCAAGCTGCCGGGCAGCAGCGTCGGAACGCCAGTACGTGAAGGAGCGCTCGGCGCCGGTGAGCGTGATGGCATAGAGACCCGGTCGCGCCCCCGCTATGATGGGGCTGGAGCCGATGCCGATGCCGTTTTCCGCGAAGAAGCCGATTTGGCCTTGGGAAAACGGATCGTCGCCGAAGGCCGAGACATAGGTTGCGGGCCGCTCAGTGCTCAACGCGTGCAGTGCCCAAAGCGTGTTGAACGTGTCGCCGGCAAAGCCCATGCGCCAGTTTGGTCCCGTCTGACCCGACAGTTCGAGCATGCATTCGCCGATCGAGGCGACGCCGTTTCCCGCCATCTGCAATCCTCCAGTGATCTCGCTGCTGTAGCTTTTTGCCACCGGCAGCGCCATGCTTGGCAAGCAGGGTTTTTTCCGCCATGGCGTTTTCCCACAGCTGGCGGGATGCGATCCGTCCGGCAGAGCGTTGTCTGCAGAAGAGGAAACGGTTTGGCATCGATATGGCGCTATCTTCTCGCAGGTTTTGGTCTGGCTGCCTTGCTGGTCGGAATTCTCGCGGTGGTCTATCTGACGGCGCCGCGGTCGTCGCACCCTGCCGGCCCGGATGTTTCGCGCACGAAGAACACCGACAACGGGCTATTCGTGGCTAGTTTCTTGCCGGAGCGGGGCGTTGTGCGGCAAGGCCAGCTGCAATCGTGGCTGCTGACGCTGAAGACAAAGTCTGGAACTGCGGTCGAGGGGGCCGCGATCACGATCTCCGGTGGCATGCCGCTGCACAGTCATGGCCTGCCAACCAGCCCGCAGGCGACCGACTATCTCGGCGACGGACGCTATCGCATAGAGGGGGTGAAGTTCACCATGAGCGGCTGGTGGCAGCTGCATTTCGCCATTTCGGCCAATGCCGGCTCCGACACCGTGCTCTTCAATGTGGTGCTGTGAGCGAGAAATGAGGTGGCTTTCACGTTTTCTGGCAATGATGGTTGCCGTTATGCTTGCCGGTTGCGGCGAGCCTGACTTCTCCGACGCCGAGAAGAAGACCATCGCCTCGCTGGCGCTGTCCTCACTGCCGCCGCCCAAGCCCGACACCACCAACCGCTTTGCCGACGTGCCGGCCGCCGCCGCACTCGGTTCGACGCTGTTTTTCGATCAGGGCATGAGCCGTGATGGCACGGTATCCTGTTCGACCTGCCATAAGATCGACCGGCAATTCCAGGACGACCTGCCACAAGCCGTCGGCGTCGGCCACACCAACCGGCGCACCATGCCGCTGGCCGGAGTGGCGCGCGATCCCTGGTTCTTCTGGGACGGCCGCCGCGATAGCCTGTGGGCGCAAGCGCTAACACCGCTCGAAAATCCACTGGAGCAGGCAGGAAACCGCGCTGCCTACGCCCATTACATCAAGGCGCGCTTCGGCGAACGCTACGAGCGCATCTTCGGGCCGCTGCCCGATTTTTCCGACATGCCGTCGAATGCCAGCCCGCTTGGAAACGATGCTGAGAAGGCTGTTTGGGACGCGATGAGCGGCGTGCAGCGTGACGCCATCAACGGCGTCTTTGCCAATATCGGCAAGGCGATCGCCGCTTTCGAACGATCGATCGAGCCAGCGCCGACGCGCTTCGACCGCTTTGCGATGGACCTCGTCACCGGCGCCGAGCCGAAAGGCGACGCTGTTTTTTCGAAGGAGGAGATCCTTGGGCTAAAACTGTTCATCGGCAAGGCCAATTGCGTGACCTGCCACAACGGCCCGCGCTTCACCGACAACGGTTTTCACAACACCGGCGTGCCGCCCGTTGCGGGCCTGCCGCCAGATCGCGGCCGCATCGATGCCGTGCGCCAAGTCGAAGCCGACCCGTTCAACTGCTTCGGCGCCTATCGCGATGGCGACGCCACCGCCTGTGGCGAACTGCGCTTCATGGTCAAGGATGCGCCGCAACTCATCCGCGCCTACAAGACACCGTCGCTGCGCGGAGCCGCAACGCGGCCGCCCTACATGCATGCCGGGCAGTTTTCGTCGCTCGACGAAGTGGTGGCGCACTACGCCAAGGCGGCCCCTAGCGTGGAGGGTACGTCCGAAGTTCATCCGCTGGAGCTGTCGGATCATGAACGTGCGGCGCTGGTGGCGTTCCTGAAGACGCTTTCGGAGTGAGTTACCGATCCTTCACCGTCTCCATTGCCACGAAGGTCGAGGTCTGGGCGACGTGGGGCAGGGCTGAAATACGCTCGCCCAAGACGCGGCGGTAGGCGGCGATATCCCGGGTGCGAACCTTCAGCAGATAGTCGAAGCTCGACGCCATCATGTGGCATTGTTCGATCTCCGGCACGGCCTGCACGGATCGGTTGAAGGCGTCGAGCGCGGCGGATCGGGTGTCGGACAACTTCACCTGGACGAAGGCAACATGGCCTTCGTCCATGCGCTCGCGGTCGATGATCGCCTGGTAGCCCCTGATGTAGCCTTCCTTTTCCAGCCGCTTCACCCGCGCCTGGACGGGCGTCTTCGACAGGCCGACCTTTGCCGCCAGTTCTGACATGGACAGCCGGCCATCGCTTGCCAGCGCCGCCAGGATATTCCTGTCGATGCGGTCCAATTGGTCTTCTGTCATCGAAGTTTCAGGCCATATGTCAATTTCTGGACGCCCAAGATAGGGCAAATGAGCTGCAGTGTCGATTTCTTTGGACCGGCCGAAATTTCGCATTTGTGCTAGCTTGCGCCATTCGGTTCGGTGACCGCCGTCCCGATCCCCTTTGCTCGATCCATGGGACCGCCATGCCAGCGCTTGATGCCATCCGCCAGCAGATCCGCGCCAACTATCTGCCCGACGAAGACGAGGCCGTGAAGCGACTGGCCGAGGCGACGGGGCTTTCAGCGAAAGACCGCAAGGCAATCTCTGCCCGCGCCGCGGATCTGGTGCGGGCGGTGCGTGGATCGTCCGATCCAAGGCTGATGGAAGTCTTCCTCTCCGCCTACGGTCTTTCCACCAAGGAAGGCGTGGCGCTGATGTGCCTGGCCGAGGCGTTGTTGCGCGTGCCCGACACCGAGACGATGGACGACCTCATCGCCGACAAGATCGCGCCGCACGACTGGTCGGCGCATTCGGGCGGCTCGAGTTCCATTTTCGTCAACGCCTCGACCTGGGCGCTGATGCTGACCGGCCGTGTCCTCGATGAAGGCGAGGGCGGCATCGAAGGCACGCTGCGCTCGATGGTGCGGCGGTTGGGCGAGCCGGTCATCCGCAAGGCAGTGGCCGCCGCCATGCGCGAAATGGGCGAGCAGTTCGTGCTCGGCCGCACCATCACTGAAGCCGTCAAGCGCGGCCGACCAATGACGCAGAAGGGCTATCTCTATTCCTTCGATATGCTGGGCGAGGCAGCCCGCACCGAGGCCGATGCCTTGCGTTACCACAAGGCCTATGCCGACGCGATTTCCTCGCTCGACGCCGGTTCCAATGGCCCTGATATCCGCCAGAACCACGGAATCTCGGTCAAGCTGTCGGCGCTGCATCCGCGCTATGAGGTGGCGCAGAAGGACGGGATGCTGCCGGTCATGGCCGAGCGACTGCTGTCGTTGGCGCTGGCCGCGCGCCATTCGCGCATGGGTCTCAACATCGATGCCGAGGAGGCCGACCGCCTCGATCTGTCTCTCGATGTCATCGAGCGGGTGCTGGCTGAGCCGGAGCTCGCCGGCTGGAACGGTTTTGGTGTGGTGGTGCAAGCGTATGGACCACGCGCGGCCTTCGCCATCGACTGGCTCTATGCACTGGCCAAGAAGTACGACCGCAACATCATGGTGCGGCTGGTCAAGGGCGCCTATTGGGACACCGAGATCAAGCGGGCGCAGACGCTCGGGCTCGCCGGTTATCCCGTCTTCACCCGCAAGGTCAACACTGATGTCTCCTACATCGCTTGCGCGAAAAAACTGCTTGGCATGACCGACCGCATCTATCCGCAATTCGCCACCCACAATGCCCACACCGTCGCCGCCATACTGTCGATGGCTGACAATCGCGATACCTTCGAGTTCCAGCGCCTGCATGGCATGGGTGAGGCCCTGCACGAAACGGTGCGCCGGGCCGAGGGCACGCGCTGCCGCATCTATGCACCAGTCGGTGCGCATTCCGATCTGCTTGCCTATCTGGTCCGCCGGCTGCTGGAGAACGGCGCCAACTCCTCATTCGTGCACCAGCTCACCGACGAGGACGTCGAGCCGGAGGACATTGCCCGCGATCCACTCGAAACCGTGGAGAGCCAGGGTCCGGCCGCCAATCCGGCGATTGCCCGGCCTTCGCAGATTTTTGGGGCCGGTCGCCGCAACTCGAAGAGTTTCGATATCACCGACACAATGACGCTGGCGGCGATCGACAAGGCCAGGGCGGCCTTCGTCGGGCCGGATCGCTGGCATGCCAAGCCGATCACCCGGGCGGCCGGCTACGGCAAGCAGCGTCCAATTGTAAACCCGGCAAAGCCTTCCGAGGTGGTCGGCACGGTCAGTGAAGCCGCTGCCAAGCAGGTGGCGACCGCCGTTCGCTTTGCAGTGGAAGCGCAACCGGCCTGGGCGAAGCGTCCCGTGGGCGAGCGCGCGGCCATCCTGAACCGCGCTGCCGATCTCTACGAGGCGAATGCCGTCGAGTTCTTTGCACTCGCCACTCGGGAGGCCGGCAAATCGCTGGCCGACGGCGTCGCCGAGGTGCGCGAGGCCGTCGACTTCCTACGCTACTACGCCACTGAGGCGGCCAATGCGGAGGCGGGCACGCAAGCGCGCGGCGCCATCGCCTGCATTTCGCCGTGGAACTTTCCGCTCGCCATCTTCACCGGCCAGATCGCCGCCGCACTCGTCACCGGCAATTCGGTTATCGCCAAGCCGGCCGAGCAGACGCCGCTGATCGCTTTCCGCGCCGTCGAATTGCTGCGCGAGGCCGGCCTGCCGGAAGATGTCATCCAGCTTCTGCCCGGCGACGGCCCATCGGTCGGCGGGCCGCTCACCGCCGATCCGCGCATTGCCGGCGTCTGCTTCACCGGCTCGACCGAGGTCGCGAAGCTGATCGAGAAACAGCTGGCAGAGACGGCCGCGCCCGACGCAATGCTGATCGCCGAGACCGGCGGTCTCAACGCGATGATCGTCGATTCCACCGCGCTGCCCGAGCAAGCCGTGCGCGACATCCTGGCCTCGGCCTTCCAGAGTGCCGGCCAGCGCTGCTCGGCGCTGCGCGTGCTCTATGTGCAGAAGGACGTCGAGAAGAAGATGCTGGAGATGCTGAAGGGCGCCATGGAGGCGCTCAGCGTTGGCGATCCCTGGCGGATTTCGACCGATGTCGGCCCTGTCATCGACGACGAGGCGCAGAGTTCGATCCGCGAGTACTGCACGAAGATGGGCCTGCAGGGCCGGCTGATCGCCAAGATCGAGGCGCCCAAAGTGGGCCGCTTCGTCGCGCCGCATATCTTCCGGGTCAAGGGCATCGAGGACATGGAGCGCGAGGTGTTCGGGCCGGTGCTGCACGTCGCCACGTTCGACGCCGACGAGATCGACGGGGTCATCGCCGCCATCAATCGCAAGGGCTATGGCCTCACCTTCGGCCTGCACACCCGCATCGAGGGCCGCGTTCAGCATTTCGTCGACCGCATCCATGCCGGTAACATCTACGTCAACCGCAACCAGATCGGTGCCGTCGTCGGTTCGCAGCCGTTTGGCGGCGAGGGGCTTTCAGGCACCGGTCCGAAGGCTGGCGGTCCGCACTATCTCCGCCGCTTTCGCAAGGGGCCGGAGGCCGGCACCCATTTGCAGGATGGTCATAAGGTCACGGCGACCGAACTTGCCGACAATCTGCCCGATCCCACACTTGGCGGCTGGTCGACGCGCCCGGACCGGATCGCCATTCTGAGGAAGCATCTGCGCGGCAAGGGTGCCGCAGCCATTGGCGCTGCCGCCGGTATCGACTTCGGCCAGGTCGATCTGCCCGGACCGACCGGGGAAGCCAACACGCTCTCGCTGTCGCCACGCGGACGGGTGCTATGCCTTGGTCCCGATGGCGATACGCTGCTCGCGCAGACGATCCAGGCACTCGCTGCCGGCAATGCCGTGCTGGCGGTCGCGCCCGGTGCACCGGCGGCGCTCTCGGCGCTGACCGGCAAGGGCCTGCCGCTGGCCGCCTTGGACGGCCGGCCGGATCCGGTCGAAGCGCGATCGCTGCGCGTCGATGTCGTCGCTTTCTCGGGCACGCCCGAGGCCGCGCGTGTCGTGCGCAAGGTCATTGCCGACCGCTCCGGTCCGATCGTGCCGCTGGTCAGCGAGGTGTTGAACCCGGCGGCCTATGCACATGAACGGGCTGTCTGCGTCGATACGACGGCTGCCGGGGGCAATGCGAGCCTGCTGGCCGGAGCTTGACCCCGGCCTGTCGTTACGCGCCTTCGACGACCGAAAAGCCCTCGAACTGGGGGTGGCCGAGATAGTGCACTTTTGTCGCGCCGACATTGCGGTGGGCGGCACGGAAATTCTCCGATTTGGTCCAGGCGATAAAATCATCATGGCTCGCCCACACCGTATGCGACGCAAACAGCGTGTAGCCTTCGGCCTCGTTGACCGGGCCACGCAGCAGGTGGAATTCCCTAAACCCCTTCATCTCCGCGAGGCTGGAGTCGCGGTTCTTCCATACGGCCTCGAAATCGGCCTCCGAGCCGGCCTGCACCTTGAAGCGGTTCATGGCGATGTACATCGTGATTCCTTTCATGCTTGACGATCGATGGCTGGCGTAACGGGCCACGGAGACTCAGAATGGGCCGATTGGTGCTTTGAACCGCCAGCTTAACTTTCCGGTCTCCGGCGGAATGGGAGGGAAGGGTGCCTGTTTTCGCACCAGCTCCAACGCGAATTGATCGAGTTCCGGAGAGCCTGAGCTTTTGGCAAGTTGCAAGTCGCTGATGTTTCCATTGGCCAGCACCACAAATGCCACCATAGCATTGTTGCGGGCGGTCGATTGCGCTGCTTTCGAAACGCGGCGATTGGCGCGAGCCAATTTGTTGGCCACCTCGCCGCTATAGAGAGACGTTGCCGCGTTGCCGGCATCGGTTTGTTTTTTGCCTTTGCTGGCAATGGCCGCTTTTATTTCGCGGCCGTCCGCTGTGCCGCGCTTCTCGTATGGTTCGCTAGCAGTTGCTGGGACAACTGCCGGAGTTGGCCTGGCGCTTGGAATCGGCGCCTGTTCTGGAACGGCGTCAGGCATTTCGATGCTCTCGGCCTGAACGGTCGGCTGCGCCGGCGTTTCGGTCTTGGGAGCCACACTCTGGTCATCGGACCGTGGGGCGCCGGCCACCAATATGTTCGGTGTCACCGCTGGCTGTTTGACAGGTTGCGGCAAAGGCGCGAGCGGCGGCTTCGCCGCTTCCTGGGCTGGTCGAGAAGGCTCCATTGGCGCCGACGGCTTGGGCGACCTTGCTGGCTGTGGCTTAGTCGGTTGCGGGTTCGGCACCAGCGCAACATTTATCGCCGCCGGGTCCTTGTCCTGCGCGCTGCCGACCACGTTGGCACCCGATTGATCACTGCCTTCTGACTGAATTGCGTCCTGGAAACTGGATATCCCTGAAGGGGAGATCAGAAAAGCCACTGCCACCGCGGCATGGAGCAGGCAGGAGACGACAATCGCTGCCGTCCATTTGCGGTTCCAGACCGATGGCCGCGGCAGCGGCCCGGTCGGTTTTATCGCTAGCTCGGCGCTGGCGTCTGTGAGGGGGCTGATATCCTGCATGTCTCGCGTCGAGACCTGCAGCGACCCGAGCAGAATTGTCAAATCAAGATCGCTTGGTCCAGAGGACAGCGAGCGGAAGCCGGCCAGAGGCCATGCCACTGTGGTTCGCGTGAATGCGGGATGCAGTCCCACCTCAGATTCCGAAAGCGATCCCGGTCTTGGTGCCCGTCTTCAGCTTTCGTATGCAGGCGTTCGGTTCGACGCCGGTACCGGTGCATTCGGTCGCGCTGTTGATCAGCACGCGGCTGATTCTCGAACACTCGGTGCCGGCCAGATCGAAACGTGTCACCTTGGTCTTGCCTGCCGGCAATTCCTTGAAGTCGAGCACGGTCAGCCGGTCGACGACGCCGGCCTCGTTGAACAAGGCGATCTCGAACGCCGCCTTGGACAGGTCGGCGCCGAGATTGTTGTTGACCACGAACGTCAGGCGGCACCCCTTGTCGGAAGGTTGTGCAGCGTTGAGCTCGAGGGTGAGCGCAGGGACCGGCGCGGACTCTTGTGCCCACGCCGGAACCATCGCAAGCGACATCGCCAGCATCGAGGTCAGCAGACGAAGGGATGTCGTCAAGCTCGTCATCGTCATCAGCCTCCAAATCGCATCGTTGCCGCCAGCTTCAGGGTGATGCCCGGCTCATAGACCGCGACGGTCGTGCTTCCGTTGAGCGGGTTGGCGTATTTGACATCGAACAGATTATCGGCGCGGAAATCGACCTTCAGATTGTTCGTCGCCTGATAGCTGGCGAAGGCATTGACTAGCGTATAGTTCTTGGCCACCGCATTGCCCTTCGGCTTGCCATTGTACTGCACTTCGCCACCGACAGTCAGCTTGTCCTCGAGGAAGCGCAACCCGAGTTGCGCGGTGACCTGGGAGGAGGGGATGGTGGCGAGATCTGCCCGGTCGCCTTCATACGAGATCGTGTGACCGTTGATGATGGAGGCGGAAAGTCCGGCATAGCCCCATGCAGCGTCGTAAACGCCTTCCATCTCGAAGCCATTGATCTTGGCTTTGGCGAAGTTCTGATACTGGAAGCAGATCGGGATGCCGGGGCCGAACGGGCAGCCGCTGGTCGGATCGAACGGCGACAGTGTCACGCCATCGATATAATCGTCGACATCGTTGTTGAAATAGGCGGCCTTGATGCGGAGTGCATCGCCAGCCTCTATCATGTCGTTCTGCTTGTAGTTGATGCCGAACTCGGTCGTCTTGCCAGTTTCAGGCCGCAAATTTGGATTGGGCAGGAACGGGAAGCTCACGCCCGCCGGATGATTACCGCTGATCAGCGTCTCGGTAATCGACGGCGAGCGATAGCCTTCCGCATAGGTGCCATAGAACTGAAGGCCTGCAAGACCGGCGGATTCGAACGGCGTGACACCGACGGTGATGCGCGGGGACACCCTGTCGCCAGATGTGTCGCGGGTATCATCCTTGAGGCTGTAGCTATCGTAGCGCAGCCCGGCGATGACTTCGAGCCACTCCCAGGTGAGCTTGTCCTGGACATAGGCGCCGGAGACGTTGCGCTTGCCCGACGGCGTGTAGAAGCTGTCGCCGCCAGCTGCACCGCCCGTCTTGACGTTGTCGCCAGCCCAGTCGCCGCCATAGGTCAGTTCATGCGCGATGCCGCCCGTTTCGAACCGGGACGTGTTCCAGATGTCGATGCCTGTCGTGCCGACATCGAATGTCGACTGCGATCCTGCCGGCAAGACTACGGGAAGGCCGGTCACCGGATCAAAGCGGTTTTGCGGGACAAGGCTGGTCAGATCGAGGTTGGTCTTGTTGTAGGAGGTGTTGATGTGGAGATCGAGCCAGCTTTTGTCCGCATCCGTAATGTTGTAGCGGGCCGTGAAGGTATTCGACTTCAGGTCGACGTCATTGACCGGGACGCCGCCGCTGATCTCGGTCCAGCCATCGCTTGAACCGACCCAGCTGAGCTTCAGTTCGCTGTTGTCGGTCGGCCGGATGGTGGTCTTGAGCAGGCCGCTCAGCACGTCGAAGCCGGTGCCCTTGACGGTGTCGCCGCCGCCGTCCTTGTAGTCGTCGTAGTTGCGGTAGACGATGTTGCCGAGCGCGTCCCAGTTCTCGTTGAAGCGGTAGGCGCCGGATGCGCTGGTGGTCCAGCCCTTGCCGTTGCTGTCATAGCGTCCCGTGACGGAGCCGGCCCATGTCTCGTCCGGCTTGAGAAAGTCCGCGGCGTCCTTGGTGTCGAAGAAGACGACGCCGCCGATGGCGCCCGAACCGTAGGTGTTGGCGACAGGTCCACGGATCACGTCGACGGATTTGACGAGTTCGGGATCGATGTAGAAGGTCGACTGCGTGCCGTGGTCGGAGCGCTGAAAATTCTGCCGCGCGCCATCGACGATGACCGCGACGCGGCCGAAATCCTGCAAGCCGCGGATGTTGATGCTGGTGCTGACGCGTCTGGCGTCGGCCTGTGCCGCAACACCGGGCACGCCCAGCAGCATCTCATTGGGCGTCGTCGCCATGCGGCGGTTGAGCTGTTCCTGGCCGACATGGCTGGCCGACGCCAGCGATTCGATCGCCGTCTCGCCGGTGCGGCTGATGACGAGGATCTGGTCGAGCAGCGTTGCACCCGCAGGTGCGGCCTTTTCTTCGTCAGTCTTCTTCGTTTGATCTGTCTGCTGGTCCGCCGCCTGCTGAGCGTTGGCCGGTTGCGCCGACAAGGCGATCGCCGCTACGCTTGCCAGCAAAGCCGCAGCGCCGTTCGCCGCTGACCGTCCGTGCCATTCCCAATTCACCAACCCCATGCCCCAACTCCAGGTTCCATGCTGGCTGGCCTGGGCCTGGCTGGCACTTTTTGATCGTATCCGGCGTCTTAAATCTTGACTCATTTAATCCGGTATTGCACTGACTAGTAAACATGATTATTCGAGTCAAGATATGAATCGGATTACGCAACGCCTAGCCAGACGCCCGGCACAGGAAAGGGATCGATCCAGATGAACACCCACAATCCCAACGATTTTCGCTATCGCGTCCGCCGTTCCGACGATGCCTCCGCACGTTTCGACCGGGTTCCGCTGGCGGTGCGAACCCTGTCCAGCAACACCCTGTTCCAGGGCGAGCACGAGATCGGCATCGAGCATCACGGCGCGCTCTACCGGCTGAAGATCACCCGCCAGGGCAAGCTCATTCTCAACAAGTAAGGCAAGGCTATAGGGACGAGACATGGACCAGCGCGTAAAACCCGCCCCGCATGAAATCCGGCGGGCACGGACAGACAATCCGAAGGCGCGCGAGCGTGATCTGGCTGCCCAACTCGGCATTTCGGAGGCCGAGCTGGTCGCCGCGCATTGCGGCGATGGCGTCGTTCGCATCGAGCCGCGCGTCAACGATCTTTTGACCGGCCTCGAGGCAGTCGGCGAGGTCATGGCGCTGACCCGCAATGAAAGCGCGGTGCACGAAAAGATCGGGGTCTATGACAAGGTCGTCACCGGCAACCACAATGCCATGGTGCTTGGCGAAAACATCGACTTGCGCATCTTCCCGAAAGCGTGGGTGCATGGCTTTGCCGTGGAAAAGCGCGATGGCGACGAGATCCGCCGCAGCCTGCAGTTCTTCGACGCGGCAGGCGAGGCCGTGCACAAGGTGCATCTGCGGCCGGCCTCCAGCCTCTATGCGTATCAAAAATTGGTCGCCGCGCTCGAATCGTCCAATCAGGAGTCGACGGTCGACATTTCGGGGCCTCTCCCCGACGACGAGAGCCATGGTGACGAAGCGACCGCCAATCTCGACGACCTGCGTGACCGCTGGAGCCGGCTGACCGACGTGCACCAGTTCTTCGGCATGCTGAAGACGTTGAAGCTCAGCCGCCGGCAGGCGGTGCGCATGGTCGGCCAGGACTATGCCTGGCTGCTCGACAATGACGCCGTCCGTGCCATGTTCCATCACGCCGCGGAGGGCGAGATACCGATCATGTGCTTTGTCGGAAACCGCGGCTGCATCCAGATCCATTCCGGTCCAGTCAAATCCATCAAGCCGATGGGACCATGGATCAACGTGCTGGACGAAACCTTCCATCTGCGCCTGCGAACCGACCACATCCACGAGGTCTGGGCCGTGCGCAAGCCGACCAAGGACGGTCATGTCACATCGCTCGAGGTCTATGACGCCGAGGGCAAGATGATCATCCAGTTCTTCGGCAAGCGTCATGAAGGCGAGAGCGAGCGTGACGATTGGCGGTTCCTGGCAGAAAACCTGCCGCGCATCCCAAGCCCGACGGCAGCCTGAGGAGAACGACAATGGGTTGCATCTCCAAGGTCATCGCCGCGCCGGCGATCGGTCTGTCCCTTGCTTTCGTCGCACTGCAACCTGTCAACGCCACGGAAGGCACGGCCGTATTTGCCGATCCCTCGAGGATTGCGGCCATTGGCGGCTCGATCACCGAGATTGTCTTTGCGCTCGGCGAGGAGAAGCATCTGGTGGCGCGCGATTCCACCAGTCGGTATCCGAAAGCGGCGCTTGAGCTGCCTGATGTCGGCTACATGCGCGCGCTGTCGCCGGAAAGCGTCCTGTCGGTCAACCCGACCGGCATCCTGGCGCTGCACGGCAGCGGTCCCAAGGAAGCCGTCGATGTCTTGAGGAAGACGAGCGTCCCGTTCATCGAAGTGCCCGAGCACTATAGCCACGAGGGTATCCTCGAGAAGGTCCGCATCGTCGGCAAGGCACTCGGCGTCGACGCCAAGGCCGAGGCGCTGGCCAAGGAGCTTGATGCCAGGCTCACGGCCGCCGAAAAGCAGACGGCCTCGATCATGCAGCGCAAGCGCATCCTGTTCGTTCTGTCGATACAGGGCGGCAAGATCCTGGCGGCCGGCAGCGAGACCGCCGCCGACGGAATGGTCAGGTTGGCTGGCGGCGTCAACGCGGTCGAAGGCTTTTCCGGCTACAAGCAAATGTCCGACGAGGCTGTTATCACCGCCAGGCCGGACGTGATCCTGATGATGAGCAATGCCGGGCCTCCGGTGTCGGACGACGAACTGTTCGGCAACCCGTCGATCGCCTCGACGCCTGCCGGAACCGCGCGCAAGCTGATCCGCATCGATGGCGCCTATCTGCTCGGCTTCGGGCCGCGCACCGCTGACGCCATCCATGAGCTCGCCGTCTCACTTTATGGCGGGCAGGTCACGGATTGAGCAGGCAAATTATGGTCGATCAATCGATCGCCGGTCCGGTGAAGGCGATGGCGAGCGCATCCGAAGGCGACCGGTCAGGCCGCGCCCGCATCGTCATCGTGCTGCTGTGCCTGGGGCTCTTCATTGCCGTCCTGCTATCACTGATATCAGGAGCGTCGGACGCGTCAGCGGTCAATGTCATCAGCGGTTGGCTGTTCGGCACCGTGCCTGATAACGCCGCGTTGAGCGCCCGCGACAGCTTGATCGTCTATGACATCCGTTTGCCGCGTATCACCCTCGGCCTGCTGGTCGGCGCGGCGCTCGCAGTCTCCGGCGCGGTCATGCAGGGGTTGTTCCGCAATCCGCTGGCCGACCCCGGCCTCATTGGCGTTTCGGCTGGCTCCAGCCTCGGCGCAGTTGCCGTCATCGTACTCGGCGCCACAGTGTTGGCTCCGGCGACAGCCATTGTCGGCACGCTTGCGCTGCCACTGGCCGCCTTCTTCGGCGGGCTTGCGACGACTTTGGTGCTCTATCAGGTTGCGACACGACGGGGGCAGACCTCGGTTGCCACAATGCTGCTCGCCGGCATCGCGCTGGCCGCGCTCGCCATGGCGCTGACCGGCATTCTCATCTTCATGGCCGACGACCGCCAGTTGCGCGACCTGACCTTTTGGTCACTCGGATCGCTAGGCGGTGCGACCTGGGCGAAGATTGCTTCGGCCGGACCGATCATTGTCTTGGCGCTGGCGGCGATGCCATTCCTGGCACGCGGCCTCAACGCCCTGGCGCTGGGTGAGGCGACCGCCGGCCATCTCGGCATTCCGGTGCAGCGGCTGAAATACACGGCCATCATCGGGGTCTCGGCGGCGGTCGGCGCGTCCGTCGCGGTCAGCGGCGGCATCGGCTTCGTCGGCATCGTGGTGCCGCATCTGCTGCGCTTGGCTATCGGCCCGGACAATCGCTATCTGCTGCCGGCGTCGGCGCTGCTCGGCGCCTCATTGCTACTGCTGGCCGATGCGGTCGCTCGCACCGCCGTGGCACCGGCCGAACTGCCGATCGGCATCGTCACCGCGTTTGCCGGGGCGCCGTTCTTCCTTTGGATCCTGCTGCGCAAGCGCGGCGTAGTCGACCTGTGAGAGTCGTTTATTTGCGAGAGTTGGGATGATCGAGGCAAGGGACGTTTCGGTTGACATCGCCGGCAAGCGTATCGTCAGCGGTGTCGATTTCCACGCGCGGCCCGGCGAGATCGCCGCCATCGTGGGCCCCAATGGTTCGGGCAAGACGACCTTCCTCAAGGCGCTCTCCGGCGACCTCGCCTATACCGGGCGCATCGCCCTCAACGGCCGCGATCTCTGCGCGATGAAGCCGGTTGAGACCGCCGTCCAGCGCGCGGTGCTGCCGCAGGCGACGACGCTGTCGTTCCCGTTCACGGTGCGAGAAGTGGTCAAGCTTGGCCTTGTCGGCGGCCGCTCGGGCGTCCTGCCGGGCGAGGATGCGCGGCTGCCGGAACGGGCGCTGGCGCGCGTCGATCTCGACGGTTTTGCCGGACGTTCCTACCAGGAACTTTCGGGCGGCGAGCAGCAGCGTGTCCAGCTTGCGCGCGTGCTGTGCCAGGTCTGGGCGCCAGTGCTCGACGGCAAGCCGCGCTATCTCTTCCTTGATGAACCGGTTTCCAGCCTCGACATCAAGCACCAGCTGATCATCATGAACATTGCGCGCGACTTTGCCAGAAGAGGCGGCGGCGTGGTTGCCATCCTGCACGACCTCAATCTGACGGCCATGTATGCCGACCGGATCTCCGTCATGCATTATGGCCGGTTGGCCGCCACAGGGTCGCCGCAGGACGTGCTGAGCGATGACCTGATCGAAAAAGTGTTCGACTGCCGGCTGAGGGTCGGCGTGCTGCCGGCCGGAAACATGCCGTTCGTGCTGCCCCAGTCAGCGGCCTAATTTATTGCAGTAGGTCTAGCCAGAGACACGTTCAGGCAGCCGGGGCGCGGCGCTCCAACAGCATGTCGATGCCGAGCAGGTTGCGCACATTCGGGCGCGCCGCCACCAGATCGGCGATCGTGTAGCGCTCCAGCACCGCGAAGAACGCGTTCAGCGCCTCGCGCAGCGCCGAATTCAGCGCACAGCTATCGACCAGCGGGCATTCGGCGGCATCGTTCTCGAAGCATTCGGCCATGGCGAAGCTTTCTTCCGTCACGCGCACCACATCGAACAGGCTGATCGCTCCGGCGCCACGGCCAAGCTTGACGCCGCCATTCCTGCCCCGCACGGTCTGGACAAGGCCGTGTTCGACCAGCGGCTGCAGGATCTTGAACAGGAACAGTTCCGACACCGAATAAGCGGCGGCAATCTCGGGGATGCGGCTCAGCCGGTCATCGTTTGCCGCGCAATACATCAGGATGCGCATGGCATAATTGGTCTGGCGCGTTAACCGCATTTTGTCCTCGCAAAGCAATAGGTTGAATCGAATATGGCCCATACCTTGGAATAATTCCAGACTAGCGCGGCATAATAGGTGAATATTCGCGTCAACTTATGTGCAAGGCCGGGGAAAACCGTGACCGCGCAGGATAGGGCGGGCATTCGGACAAGCGAGATACTAGATTAGCTCGCAACCGACGAGGAGTAGCTCGACCATGGCACAATCGGCCCAGGCCATGACCCCTTTGCGAATCGGTAGCGACGCAGACGCCAAGCTTTCGGCGCTGCGGCGCACGAAATTCGCGGCAACAGCCGCACTGGCGCTGTGCGTTCTCGTCTTCGCCATGGCCAAGTCTTTCGAGCATAGCTATCCGTGGCTCGGGTTCGTCGCCGCCTTTGCCGAGGCCGCGACCATCGGCGGCCTAGCCGACTGGTACGCGGTGGTGGCGCTGTTCAGGCGGCCGTTGGGGCTGCCGATCCCGCACACCGCCATCATCCCCGAGAACCAGAGCCGAATCGCCGACAATCTCGGCCGCTTCATCGAGGTCAACTTCCTGGCGCCCGAACCGGTGCGCGAAAAGCTTGCCGAGGTCGATTTTTCGGCGCTCGTCGCCGATTGGCTGGCCGATGCCGATCGCGCTGCCGGCCTGTCGCGCTTCGTCGTGCGGCTGGTGCCGCAAACGCTTGTGGCGATGGAGCAATCCGGCCTGCGCGGCTTCGTCACCAGCCGCATGCTCGAGCAGATCGAGAAGGTGCCACTGGCGCCGCTGGCGGCCGAGCTGTTGTCGGCGGTCACCGACGATCGCCGCCACCAGAAACTGTTCGATGAATTCACCAAGGTGATCGGCCGGTTTCTCAACGACGAACAGGCGCTGGCGACGATGCGCGAGAAAATCCGCGAGGAATTGCCGTCGCTGTTCAACCTTTTTCGCGCCGACGCCTATCTGCTGAAGAAGATCGTAGCCTCGGCCGGTTCGCTGCTCGACGAGGTGAGGGTCGATCCGGATCACCCGATGCGCGCCGAATTCGACCTTTTCGCTCTAGGCTTCGTCGAAAGGCTGAGGACATCGAAGCAATATGCCAAACGCGCAGAGAAGCTGAAGCGCGATTTCCTGGCCCGGCCGGAGGTCAAGGCATTGGCCGGCGACATGTGGGCAAGCCTCGGCCAGTTCATTGAGCAGGACGCCAAGGCGCCGAATTCGGTTATCCGCGCGCATCTTGCCAACATGTTCGTCGAGGTCGGGCGGCATCTTGCAAGCGATGCGCAGATCAGGGCCGACATGAACACTGGGTTCGTGGTGGCGCTCGCGTCGTTCGTGGAGAGCCAGAAAAGCGGCGTGTCGACATTTATCGCCGACCAGGTCAAGCGCTGGGATCTTGCGCAGCTGACGCGATTGATCGAGATGAACATCGGCAGGGACCTGCAATACATCCGCTTCAACGGCATGATCATCGGCGGGCTCGCGGGTGTCGTGCTCTATCTGGCAGAGCGGCTGTTCCTCGTGAATTGATTGCGCGCCAGGCTGGCGTTGATTTCCATCGGGTTCGAAATGGACACACGGCACGCGAGTGCTATTCTCCCGCTGAGGGTGCCCGCATCCGCGGCAAAGGGGAGAAAACCAGCATGGCAAAACAACCGGAATCCGATTCCTTCATGGACATGTTCGGCAGATTCGGCCGCGACCTGAAGCTGCCCAATGTCGATGTCGAGGCGATCCTCGCCCATCATCGCAAGAACCTCGAAGCGCTGGAGAAATCGGCACGAGCCGGTGCCGCCGGCGCGTCCTCGCTGTTGTCCAGGCAGCGCGAGATGTTGCAGGACACGCTGCGCGAAGTCACCGATATGGCGCAGAGCTACAGGGCGCCTGGCAATCCGCAGGAATTGATGGCCAAACAAACGGAATTTGCCAGAAAGTCCTTCGAGGCGGCGTTGAAGAATGCCGGCGAAGTCGCTGAACTGGTAAAGAAATCCGGTATCGAATCGGTCGATATTCTGCGCACGCGCATCAAGGAGGCGATGGAGGAAATTCGCTCCGGCTACGAGAAGAAGTAGCAGCTGTGGCCCAGGCCGGCTCATTGCTGCCGGCCGCTCTGAAGGCGGGGAAATACCGATTGACCTGCCCCTTGCGCTGGGAGCCATGGCGCGATTGTGGCCTGGTTCGGCGGAACGGATTCGCGCAGGGCGAATTGACAGAGGCCGTCAGTTCGTGGTCCGGAGGCTTGGCAAGCGATCGGGAAACCAGGAATGACCGAAATACGGCCTAAAACGCCGCCGACCTACGAGCAGTTGAGGACGATGGCCGGGCAGGAGCTTGGCGTGTCGGAATGGACGACGGTCGACCAGAACCGGATCGACCAGTTCGCCGAATGCACCGGCGACCATCAATGGATCCATGTCGATCCCGAGCGGGCGCGGCGGCAAAGCCCGTTCCGCACGACGATCGCGCATGGCTACCTGACATTGTCGATCATCGGCGCGCTGGCGCTCGGCATGGGCATCGTTCCGGAGAATACCCAGGCCGCCTTCAACTATGGCTTCGACAGGGTGCGTTTCCTGGCGCCGGTCAAGGTCGGCGCACGCATCAGGCTGCGCATCACGCTGCTGTCCATGGAGGACAAAGGCCCCGGCCAGTATCTGATGAAGGCGGCCAATACGGTCGAGATCGAAGGCGAGGAAAAGCCCGCTCTGACGGCTGAAACGCTGGTCATGCTCTACGAGCGCCGCAAGCGGGCAGGGGCCTGAGCGCCGGTTCGCGCAGATCAGAGGTTTTGCGACACTTCCACCAGTCTCTGCCGCCTGAACTCGGCGCGGACCGAGAGCAATGCGAGGACCAGCGCGACCAGCGCCAGCACCGTTGCCGTCTGAAAGGTGACCTGCATTCCCCGTGCGGCGGCATCGGAACTCAGAGGACCAATACCTTCGTGTCCTCTAGCCGACGCGACGGCGAATATGGCGCCCATCAACGATGCGCCGGTGATGAGCCCAAGATTGCGTGAAAGATTGAGCAGGCCGGAAACGACGCCGCGCTCGCCGGCACCGACACCGGTCATGACGGCTGCATTGTTGGATGTCTGGAACAGCGCGTAGCCGACGCAGGTGACGGTGATCGGAACGACATAGCCGCCAATGCCGAGTTTGGTCATGGCGAGTGACAGCAGGAAGGTGCCCGTGGCAAGGCTCAGCAGGCCGGCGACCATCATCCTGTGAGCGCCGAAGCGGTCGGTCAGGCGTCCGGCCACCAGCGCCGACAGGGTCGAGACGAGCGGGCCGGTCGACAGCACGAGGCCGACCATTGCGGCATCCAGCCCGAGCCCCCGCGACAGGTAGAACGGGGCCACCACCAGGGTCGCCATCATTACCGTTGCGACAACGAGGCTCATGGCGAGACTGGCGCTTAGCTGGAGGTCGCGGAAGCTGGCAAATTGGATCAAGGGGTTTTTCACTCTCGCCTGCGCGGCGGCGAAGAGAACAACACCAATGCCGGCAGCTATCAGCAGGCCGATGTTGAGCGCTCCGAAATTGCCTCTGCCAAGCGTCATGGCCAGCGCATAGGCGGCCAATGTTAGAGCCAGCAGGACCGTGCCCGTCACATCGAACGTGCCTCGGTCGACTTGCGCGGTTTTATTGCGCGCCGGCAAGGCACGCCAGGCGAGAGCGAAGGTGAGCATACCTAGCGGGACATTGACGAGGAAGATTGCTCGCCAGCTGAAGCCGGCGATCAAGAGGCCGCCGAGCGAAGGGCCAAGCGTCGTGCCGATCGCGGACATGGCGCCGAGCAGGCCCATGGCGCTGCCGGTCCGCTCCTTGCTCACCGTTTCCGCGACAAAAGCCAGCGTCAGCGCCATCATCAGCGCCGCGCCAAACCCTTGCACGGCGCGCGCGGCGATCAGCAGCCCGAGTGTCGGCGCCAGGCCGCAGAGCACCGATGCCGATGTGAACAGCGCGATGCCGCCAAGCAGCAACGGCCGGCGCCCGAACATGTCGGCCAGCCGTCCGGCGCTGACGATCAGTGTGGTGATGGCGAGGAGATAGGCCAGAACAACCCATTGCACGGACTGGAACGATGAGCCGAAATTCTGCATCAGCGATGGCAGCCCGACGCTGGCAATGCTGGTTCCCAGCGACGACAGCAGCGTGGCGAGCGACAGGCTTGCCAGCGCCCAGCGGGCGGATTGCATCTGTGGCAGCGCCGATGCGCGCCCGTCCCGATTTTGCTCAGCGATTGCCACGGCGATCTCCTTTCCATCAGCTCCAGTGCCGGAGCCAGCGGAGATTTAGTCTCTTGATTGATATGGCGGAAGGCGCAGCATTTGCATCGTATTCATGCGTCAAACGCCATATCATATGCTATGATTCGCCAATGGCATCGCCCGATCTCAATTTGCTGTTTGCTCTCGACGTCCTGCTGTCCGAAGGCAGCGTGGCGCGCGCCGCCAGCCGTCTGCGTCTCAGCCCTTCGGCGATGAGCCGCACGCTGGCGCGGCTGCGCGAGGCGACGGGCGATCCGCTGCTGGTTCGGGCCGGTCGCGGCCTAGTGGCGACGCCGCGTGCCGAAGAACTGCGACAGCAGGTCGGCCGTGTCGTCCAGGATGCGGAGGCACTGCTGCGTCCTGCCATACTGCTTGATCTCCGGCGCCTCGACAGGGTCTTCACGTTGCGCACCAATGAGAGTTTCGTCGAAGAGTTCGCGCCTCGTCTCGTCGCGCGTATCCAGAACGATGCGCCCGGCGTGCGGCTGCGCTTTGCACCGAAATCCGACAAGGACGTCATGTCGTTGCGCGACGCGGCGATCGATCTGGACATAGGCGTCGCTGGCGAGACCGGACCGGAGGTGCGCATTCAGGCATTGCTTCGCGACCGCTTCATCGGCGCCGTGCGAACGGGTCATCCCTTGAGTGAGGGCGCGGTGACGCCCGAGCGCTATGCGGCGGGCCGGCACATCAGCGTTTCACGGCGTGGCCGCGAGAAAGGGCCGATCGACGAGGCTTTGAGCCTGCTCGGGCTGCAGCGGACGGTCGTGTGCATGGTTTCCGGTTTCTCGGCAGCACTTGCCATGGCGCGCACGTCAGACCTGATCGCCAGCGTTCCGGAGCGGCATACCGAGGGCGCACGCGCCGGCATGCACAGTTTCCCCCTGCCGGTTGCCACCGCTGGGGTCACCATCTCCATGCTGTGGCACCCGCGCCTCGATGCCGATCCGGCGCAACGTTGGTTGCGTGATTGCGTGCGAGAGGTCTGTGCGGCGTCGCGCTGACCGACAACCGTGCGCGTCAACGCTCCATTGCTGCCTCGAGCACTTTGAAAATCCGCTCGTCCGCGCATTGGGCAACGTTGAAGCGCAGGAAACGGCTGGCCGTTCCGGACAGACTGAATGCGTTTCCGGGCGCCAGCACGATGTTGTCGGCCAAGGCGCGGCGGGCCACTTCGGCCGCATCCACCCCATCCGGCAACCTGCACCACAAGAACAGGCCGGCCGGCTGGTCGATCCAGGGCGTGACGCCGATCGCCTTCAGGCGGGCGTTCGTCTCGCCCATGGCGCGCGCAAGCTTCGCGCGCAGCAAATCCATGTGCTTGCGGTAGCTGCCGTCCTTCAGCAAGGTCAGCACGAGTTCGGCCGCAAGCCGCCCGCCGCCGAAGGTCGTAGCGATCTTGAGGTCGGTCAGGCCCTCGATCCAGTCGCGGGGTGCCGCGATGAAGCCGCAGCGAACCGACGCTGAAAGTGTCTTGGAGAAGCTGCCGATGTGGACGACGCGGTTCAGGCCATCGAACGCTGCCAGCCTGGGGGCAGGGGCATGTTCGAAATCGGCGAAGATGTCGTCCTCGACGATGGTCAGATCCGATTGGTCGGCGAGCTTGAGAAGGCGGTGCGCGGTGACCGGCGACAGGACCGCACCGGTCGGGTTGTGGATGGCGGAGTTGGTGATGTAGAGGCGCGGGTGGTGCTCGGCCAGCGCCTGCGCGAACAGGTCGATATCCGGTCCCGACGGCGTATAGGGGACGCTGACGACCTTGGCCCGGTGAGCGCGCAGCAGGGCGTGGAAGTTGAAATAGCAGGGGTCGTCCATCAGCACGGTGTCGCCGGGTTCGATCAGGAACCGGCACAGGAGATCGATGGCCTGCGTGCCCGATTCCGTCAGTATGATCTGGTCGGGCGAGGCTTCGATTCCATACCCGGCCATGCGCCGCGCCAGCAATTGCCGCAGCGGCGGCAGACCGAGTGGCGTGCCGTAGTCGGCCAGCGAAATATCGGCCGCACGCGCCACCGTGCGCAATGCCCGGCGCAATCCGGCCTGCGGCATCCAGGAGGCCGGCAGCCAGCCGCAGCCGGGCTTCAGCATGTCGTCGCCGGCTTCCAGCGACTGGCGCGAGATCCAGAGCGGATCGACGGCGCGGTCGAGGCGGGGACCGATCTCGGCCAGCGACAGTGGCGCCAGCGAGCCGGCGGCATAGAAGCCCGAGCCCGGCCGGGACCGGATCGCGCCTTCGGCGGCGAGCCGCTCATAGGCTTCGACCACGGTGGATTTGGACACTTGCATGGATTTGGCGAAGGCGCGGATCGACGGCAATCTCGCTCCCGGCGTCAGGCTGCGCGCCGCGATCCGCTGACGGATCGTCGTCATGACGCCTTCGACCAGCGTTCCGCTGCTTTCGCCTGTGGTCTGTCTGTCCATCCGTACCGCTCAATTGCCCATGACAGTTTTGTATAACTGTACCGCATTGTCTCTGGCAATGCCACGGGCTCCGCTCGATACAGAGCCGACAAAACGGAGCATATGATGGACAAGATCGCGAGCGGCTGGGTGAACGGGTTCATTGGCGTGTTGATCTTCAGCGGCTCGCTCCCGGCAACGCGCGTGGCGGTGAAAGATTTCGATCCGACATTCCTGACGTCGGCCCGGGCGGCGATTGCCGGAATGCTCGGCCTGGCGCTGCTGCTCCTGTTCCGGCAGAAACGCCCGGAGCGTGGCGATCTGCTGTCGCTGGTGATCGTTGCACTTGGCGTGGTCGTCGGTTTTCCCTTGCTGACCGCCCTGGCGCTGAAGCACGTCACCACGGCCCATTCCATCATCTTCGTCGGCCTGCTGCCGCTGGCGACCGCGATCTTCGGCGTACTGCGCGGTGGTGACCGTCCGCGCCCGGCGTTTTGGCTGTTTTCGTGCGTTGGAAGTGCGCTGGTCGCAGGCTTTGCCCTGACGCAAGGCGTGACGGCTTCGCCGATCGGTGATGGCCTGATGCTCGCCGCCATCGTCGCCTGCGGCCTGGGCTATGCCGAGGGGGCAGCGCTGTCGCGCAAGCTCGGCGGTTGGCAAGTGATCTGTTGGGCGCTGGTGCTGTCGCTGCCGATCATGTTGGTGCTGACTTTCGCGACGCTGCCGCCGTCCTTTGCCGGCGTCGGATCCAACGCCTGGATCGGACTGGGCTACGTCTCGCTGTTCAGCATGCTGATCGGCTTCGTCTTCTGGTATCGCGGCCTGGCGCAAGGCGGCATCGCCGCCGTTGGGCAGTTGCAGTTGCTGCAGCCCTTCTTCGGCCTCGCCCTGGCGGCGACGCTGCTGCACGAGCAGGTCAGCCCGCTGATGGTCGTCGTCACGCTCGGCGTGGTGTTGTGCGTGTTCGGCGCGAAGAAGTTTGCAAGGTAGGGCCGACTCGGGCGACCGGGCCGGCTAAAACTTCGTCACCACGCCGATGCCGATGCCCTCGAAGCCGCCCATCGCCATCAGGGCCGCGGGTGCTTCGTCGAGGCTGATCTTCTTGCCGACGAGCAGTTCGGGCCTGAGCTTGCCGTTGCGGATCATGTCCATCATCGCCTGGTAGCGGTAGGCCTGCATGCCGTGGCTGCCGAGGATTTCGAGTTCGAAGGCGATCACCTTGTCCATCGGCACCTGCGGCCGCGCATGCTCGCCCAGCATCAGGCCGACCTGCACATGGCGGCCGCGCCGGCGCAGATTGGCGATCGAATTGAACGAGGTGGTGGGGTGGCCGAGCGCGTCCATCGACATGTGCGCGCCGCCATTGGTGATCTGCTTGACCGCCTTGACGACATTCGACGTCGTGGACGCATTGATGGTGGCGACGGCGCCGATCTTTTTGGCGAAATCCAGCTTCTCGTCGGTGAGGTCGATGGCGATCACATTTGCGCCCATGGCACTGGCAATCATGATCGCCGACAGGCCGACGCCGCCGCAGCCATGCACCGCCACCCATTCGCCGGGCGTGACCCGGCCCTGGTCGACAATGGCGCGAAACGAGGTGACGAAACGGCAGCCGAGGCTGGCGGCGGTGGCGAATTCCATCTCGTCGGGCAGGCGCACGAGATTGATGTCGGCGTGTTCGATGGCAACGTATTCAGCAAACGAGCCCCAGCCGGTGAAGCCAGGCTGCGTCTGGTGCTCGCAAACCTGGTGATTGCCCGAATTGCACTCGAAGCAGCGGCCGCAGCCGACGGCGAACGGCACGGTGACGCGTTCGCCTGCCTTCCAGCGGGTGACCTGCTTGCCGGCGGCGACCACGACGCCGGCCAGTTCGTGCCCCGGCACATGCGGCAGCGTAATGCCGTCGTCATGACCCATCCAGCCATGCCAGTCGCTGCGGCAAAGCCCGGTCGCCTCGACCTTGATGACGACGCCATCGGCAGCCGGCTTCGGATCGGGAACGGTCTGGATCGTCGGCGCTTCGCCGAATTTCTCGAAGACGACGGCTCTCATGGGTCACTCCACTCGTTGCAAGGAAAACGATAGCCGATTCCCTGTTGGGTCAAGCGGAAATCGATTCCGCCAGAACTGCTGTTCCGGGCGCCGACGTTACGCGTCGGCCGATGAAGCCCTATTCAGCATCGATCTGGTTCTGGGGTGCGGCTTGCTGGAAAGCCGGCAGCGCGATGCATGCGGCGTTGATGCGAGCGATCGTCGGATAGGGGCTCAGGTCGACGCCGAAGCGGGCGTTGCTGGTGACTTGCGCGGCCAGGCAGATGTCAGCCAGCCCCGGCGTGTCGCCATGGCAGAATGTGCCGGTCTCGGGCGAGGAAGCCAGGATCTTCTCAAGCGGTTGAAAGCCTTCGTTCACCCAATGGCGGAACCAGTTGGTGATGTCCTGGTCGCCGGCTCCGAACAGGGTGCGCAGCGAGGTCAGCACGCGCAGATTGTTCACCGGGTGGATGTCGCAGGCGATCATCTGCGCCAGCATTCTCACGCGTGCCCGACCGGCCGGATCGCTTGGCAGCAGCGGTGGTTCGGGGCTGGTCTCATCGAGGAATTCGATGATCGCCAGCGATTGCGTCAGCAGCGTGCCGTCGCCGAGGATCAGAGCCGGCACCAGCCCTTGCGGATTGACTGCGAGATAGGCCGGTTCCAGATGCTCGCCATGGCGCAGATGATGCGGCACGTAGTCGTAGCGCAGCCCCTTCATCTCCAGCGCGATCCGCACCCGGTAGGAGGTGGAGGACCGATAGTAGTTGTGCAGGACGAGGTCGCTCATGCGCTCACTTCGGTTGGCCGATGGTCGCTTCGATCGTGCCGACGCCCTCGACGCCACCAGTCATCGTGTCGCCGGCACGAACCGCGCCGACGCCGGCCGGCGTGCCGGTGAAGATCAGGTCGCCGGGCTGCAACTCCATCGCCTCGCTGCAGATCGACACGATATCCGATATCGGCCAGATCAGCTCGGCGAGGTCGGCATCCTGCCTGACCTGGCCGTTGACGGCGAGCCAGATGCGGCCCTTTTGCGGGTGTCCGGATCTCGCCGCGGGGACCAATGGACCGCAAGGCGCGGAGCGGTCGAACGCCTTCGCCCAGTCCCACGGACGGGCGGCCTTCTTGGCCTCGTCCTGCAGATCGCGGCGGGTGAGGTCGATGCCGACGCCATAGCCCCAGACATGATCCAGCGCCTTGTCACGGGCAATGCGGAAGCCGGCTTTGCCGATCGCGGCAACCAGCTCGATCTCGTGGTGCAGATTGGCCGTCAGCGGCGGGTAGTGAATCGTCGAACCGGAATCGACCACCGCGTCGGCTGGCTTGGTGAAGAAGAAGGGCGGGTCGCGCTCGTCATTGCCGAGCTCGCGGGCATGCGCCGCGTAGTTGCGGCCGACGCAGAAGATGCGGCGCACCGCGAAACGCTCAGGCGAGCCCGCAACGGCCACCGATGCGATTGCGGGCGAGGGAAGGACGAAGTCTGTCATGTAGGTCTCTGCCTGATTACCGCAACATTCGACCGATTTGGGCGGCCGGGCAAGGCGATTTGGTCGAGGAAGTGCCGGCGGCGCTTTCCGCCGGAGATGGCGATATACTATTTGGCAATAATCTGGCCATGCTGGCGAGGTTATTCTAATCGCCCACGAACTGAAATGAACCCCTATGACCGCAATCCACGATCGCGCCCGGTTCCTGATCATCGACGACCATCCGCTGTTTCGCGAGGCGCTGCACAGCGCGGTGCAGATGGCCTATCCGGAAGTCGACACGGTGGAAGCGCGCTCGATCACCGAGGCGCTCGATCTGCTGGCCGGCGCCAAGCCGTTCGACCTTGCGCTTCTCGATCTCAGCATGCCTGACGTGCACGGCTTTGACGGGCTGCTGCAGCTCAGGACCCGCTATCCGCGCCTGCCGGTGGTGATCGTTTCCGGCCATGAGGAGCCGAAGATCATTTCTGAGGCGCTGTCCTATGGTGCCGCCGGCTTCATTCCGAAATCGGCGCGCAAGAGCGACCTGGCCGCCGCCATACGCTCGGTGATGGAAGGCGCGATCTATGTGCCGGAAACCTATGAAGGCCGCACGCCCGACGCCGAAAGCGTCGATCGCGCCGACATGGTGCAGCGCCTGTCGACGCTGACGCCGCAACAGCTGCGGGTGCTGCAGATGCTACGCCAGGGCCTGCTCAACAAGCAGATCGCCTATGAGCTGCAGGTGGGAGAGACCACGGTGAAGGCGCATGTGTCGGAAATCCTGCGCAAGCTCAATGTCTACAGCCGCACGCAGGCGGTGATCGAGGTGTCGAAGCTCGACAATGCGGAGCTGTTTCGGGACCAGGCTGGGTTTTGAGGGCCAACGGCGGGCGTGCGCGTCGTGGCTTATGACAATGAAAGTCTCATCAGCGGGTGGGCCGCATCGCGGTGTGCTATGGCTTGGAACCCTGCGCTCTCGAAGGTCGACACGTACCCGCTACCCGTTGCGCTCGGCGACTTGCTGCCATCGAGCGGCATCGCCTCGATCGCCTCGGCGCCATGTCGTCTTGCGTGAGCGATGCTCGCCTTGATCAGTACTCGAGTTATCCCGCGTCGACGATGGCCCTTGCGGACGTAGAAGCAGGAGATGAACCATGTCTTTTCCCGACGGTCTTCGGCGCCGGTCCACCTTGTCTTGAGGTAAGGCACTGCTTCGACGGGCGTGATTTGGCACCATCCCACGGTCATTTCTCCGTCGAAGGCCAAAAGGCCCTGGGGCACATCGCCAGATAACGCCGATTGCTGAAATGCACGCCGATTTTCATCGGGTGGCCGCTGGCGGTAAGCCGGGCCAATCTTTCCGTACATGCACCAGCAACGACCGACCGGTCCGCTCACCGAAAACAGATCCACGAACGCCGGCCAATTCTGTCGAGAAAGCGGTTCGACTCTAAAGCTCATTGCCCACAAACGCCGACAGTCGCCATCGGGTTTCGGTTGCCAGGCAAAGGCGCACTTGTCACCGTAGTTCCGCCCTAAGCCAGCAAATGCGCCAGCAGCGCTCTCAGCTGCGCCGGCTTCAGTGGCTTGCGCATCAGTTCGATGCCACCCGCACGCGCTGCCTTGGCGACCGCTTCGGAACTGTCGGCGGTGACGATCAGCGCCGGCACGGCGCGGCCGAGATAGTCGCGGACTTCGGCGATCGTGGCGGTGCCGAGATCGCCGCCGTCGAGATGCTGGTCGGCAATGACGATGTCGGGCACCCAGTCGGTGTCGCCGAGCATGTCGAGGGCATCGTCGGTCGAGGTCGCGGCCCGCACCAGGCATTGCCAGCGCTCGAGCAGGAACATCATGGCCTGCAGCACTTCGACATCGTTCTCAACCAGCAGCACCTTGGTGCCGAACAGGCCATAGCCGCGCGGCCGTTCCATGTCGGCAAGGCTGGCGATGGCGTCGGCCGGGGCGCCGATGCCGACGGGAACATCGATGTGGAAGATGGTGCCGCGCCCGACCTTCGATGAAAATGTCACGGGATGGCCGAGCGCGCTGGCCATGCGGCGCACGATGGCAAGTCCGAGGCCGAGACCGCCACCGTCCAGTTCGGCATTGGCGGATGAGGTGCCGCGATGGAATTCCTCGAACACCGCCTCGCGCTGGTCGTCGGGGATGCCGCAGCCGGTGTCGGCGACATCGATGCGGATGATGTCGCCGCGATGCCTGGTGCCGACCAGCACGCCGCCTGTGCCAGTATAGCCCAGCGCATTGGAAAGGATGTTCTGCAGGATGCGGCGCAGCAGCGTGCGGTCGGAGCGGACCACGGCATTGACCGGCCGGAACTTCAGCGACAGGCCCTTCAGTTCCGCCACCGGTTGGAAATCCGAGCGCAGCGACGAGAACAGCGCCTCCAGGCTGACGTCGCTTATGTCGGGCTGCACCACGCCGGCATCGAGCTTGGAGATGTCGAGCAGCGTGCGCAGCAGGTCCTCCATCGTCTCCAGCGAGCGCTCGACCTGCCGCACCAGCTTCTTGCCCTCGTCGCTGGTCTGCACTTCGGCGAGCGCCGAAACCGAGAGGTGTGCCGCGTTCAACGGCTGCAGCACGTCGTGGCTGGCGGCGGCGAGAAACCTTGTCTTGGACAGGTTTGCCAGTTCGGCGTTTTCCTTGGCGGCGCTGAGGTCGATGTTCGATTGCTCCAGCCGACGCAAGGTCGAGTGCAGTTCCTCGGTTCGCGTGCGCACCCGGTTTTCCAGCGAAATCGCTGTCTGGAACAGCGAGAAGGCGTTGCCTTGCTGGTCCATCGACCGTTCGACGCGGCTGACCAGTGCCGCGTTGATCTTCTTCAGCTTTTCAAGATCGTTTATGTCCCTCAGCGGCATCGTATTCCGCCGCCTTATTCCGCCGCCTGGCGCTCGCCGAAGGCGATGCCGGTAAAAGTCTGGTTCAGATGCATCGACCGGTACTGTTCGCCATAGGTGCCGAAGCCGATGACATTGTTGACCCGGTAGAGTTCCGAGATGTCGCGAAACACTTGCCGGTTGCGCGCATCCAGCCGGCGCAGCACGCAGTCGAAGCCGAGGATCATGTCGATGCCGCCAAGCCTCTCCTCGACATCGCGCAGTGCCGCCCGCGTCGCTTCGATCATGTCCTTGGGCTGGGCGATCGACAGCACGACGCCATCGTCGATGGCGCAGAAGAACGACAGCGAACCGTCGGGATGCATCTTCTGGATCGAACGGCAGTAATATTCACCGCCGACCTTCACCACCACCGGATGCGAAGCAAAGCTCAGCGGCGTCAGCATCTGCGCGACGATGCCGACGGAAGCGGCATATTCCTCCGCGGCATTGGTGGCATTGAACTCGCGCACGATGCGGTGATCGGGATCTGACGACGTCACCACCAGCTTTTCGTCTGTTGGAACGAAATTGTCGGTCTTGAAGACATGGAAAGGAATTTCGGTTGCTACCAGTACGATGATGGCGCTGTCGGAGGTGACCTTGCCGTTCGAGATGAGGCGCGTCGTCTCGAATTTCAGATCGTCACCGGCCGAGCCGCCAAGCAGCGGTATGTCGTCTAGGCCCCAATGGATGGCCGAACTCACCGCTTCCTCGGCATAGGAAAGTCCGTCGATGAAGCAGAGCGCGAACGTTCCCTGGGTGCGATCGCAACCCAGGCGCGCGCGCAGCGACCGCCGCAAGGCCTCGACCTCACTGGTGATGATGTCCATGCCCGACGACGACAAATTGTCGACCATCACGCTGACGGCGGTGAACACGGCGGACGGAAGCAGCATGGCGAGCACGTGGCCATCCTCGAGGCCTTGCGGCGTGATCTCGCCGGCGGTCGAGCAGCCAGCGTGATGGAGGGCCGGTGCGTGGGTCATGAGCGCCTGGGAAAGCGCGCTGGCCTCGACCAGGCTCTGGGAAAAGAACAGCAGCGCAAAGCCGGCGTCGATCACGGCTGCCTCCAGCGCGATCGCCCTGGCGAACGCCTCCATGTCGGGCTCGTCCGTGGTGAGCGCCGACAGGCCGCATGCATAGCGCGTCCGTGAATTGGCCAGCGATGTTCTCCGCGTTTCCTCCGACGCGTTTTTGTGCGCGCCCTGTTTTTTGTGTGCTTTGGCGCCCGCGTCGACAAACATTGTTGCCTTCAATCTGTGTTTTGGCAATGGGCAGGGTGGGGCGTGGCCATGACCGAAAGTATAATGTGCCGCGTTTGCGACGTGCTGTTTTTTGTCCGTTGTGCGGTGTACGAATAATGCATGGGGTTGACGCGCCAACACCGCGTCGGCAGCGTGATGACCAAGGTTGATACCCAGGGAGGGACCATGTCGGATGTTTCGTTGATGGTGAACGGAAAACGGGTCAGCGGTGCTGCCGAAGACCGAACGCTTCTGGTTCACTTCCTGCGGGAAAATCTCGGCCTTACCGGAACGCATGTCGGTTGCGACACCTCGCAATGCGGTGCCTGCGTCGTTCATGTCGACGGCAAGGCAGTCAAATCCTGTACGATGCTTGCCGCGCAGGCCTCCGGCTCGACCGTCGTGACGATCGAAGGCCTGGCCAACGGCGCCGACCTGCATCCGGTGCAGGCCGCCTTCAAGGAACATCATGGGCTGCAATGCGGCTTCTGCACGCCAGGCATGATCATGACGGCGACCGATATGATCAACCGCCATCCCGAAGGCCTCGACGAGGCGACTGTGCGGGCCGAGCTCGAAGGCAACATCTGCCGCTGCACCGGCTACCACAACATCGTCAAGGCGATCCTCGCTGCATCGAAGACGATGTCCAAGGCGTCCAAGGGCAAGGCGAAACAGGCTGCCTAGGGTGAATAGTGAATGGTGAATGGTGAGTAGAGTGGCCGCGGGCTCCTCCTCCATTTCGACCATTCATCAATTCACCATTCACTATTCACCGGGAGGAATTTCTGATGGGCATTGAAGGTGTTGGCGCTCGGGTCGCGCGCAAGGAAGATAAACGGTTCATCACCGGCGCCGGCCGCTACGTCGACGACATGGTGGTTCCAGGCATGAAGCATGCCGCCTTCGTGCGCAGCCCGCACGCGCATGCGCAGATCAAGAAGATCGACGTCAAGAAGGCTCAAGGCATGCCCGGCGTCATCGGCGTGCTGACCGGCAAGGAACTCAAGGCCGACGGTATCGGCAACATCATCTGCGGCTGGATGATCCACTCCAAGGACGGCTCGCCGATGAAGATGGGGGCGTGGTCGCCGCTGGCTTTCGACCGCGTCCGTTATGTCGGCGATGCGGTCGTGATCGTCGTCGCCGAGACCAAGGGGCAGGCGCGTGATGCCGCCGAGGCGGTCGAGATCACCTACAAGGAGCTGAAGGCCGTCGTCGATGCCTCCAGGGCGATGGACAAGGGTGCGCCGCAGATCCACCCGGAAGCCGACAACAATCTGATCTTCGACTGGGATATCGGCAATGCCGACGATACGGCCGCGGCCTTCGAGAAGGCTGCCCACGTCGTGAAGATGGACATCATCAACAACCGGCTGGTTCCCAACGCCATGGAGCCGCGCGCGGCGCTTGGCCACTATGACAAGGCGGAGGATCATTACACCTGCTGGACGACCTCGCAGAACCCGCATGTGGCGCGGCTGGTGATGAGCGCCTTCTACAACGTCGCGCCGGAAAACAAGCTGCGCGTGATCGCGCCAGATGTCGGCGGCGGCTTTGGCTCGAAAATCTACATCTATCCCGAAGAGATCGTCTGCCTATGGGCATCTAAGAAGACCGGCGTGCCGGTCAAATGGGTGGCCGACCGCACCGAGAGTTTCCTCACCGATGCGCATGGCCGTGACCATCACACCCATGCCGAAATGGCGTTCGACAAGGATCACAAGATTCTCGGCCTCAAGGTCGAAACCAAGGCTAATCTCGGCGCTTATATGTCACTGTTTTCGTCGGCGACGCCGACTTACCTCTACGCGACGCTGCTGTCGGGCCAGTACAACATCCCGGCGATCCACGCCAATGTGAAGGCGATCTACACCAACACCGCACCCGTCGATGCCTATCGCGGGGCAGGGCGGCCGGAAGCGACCTTCGTCATGGAACGCATGATGGAGACGGCCGCGCGACAGTTCGGCGTTTCACCCGCCGAGTTGCGCCGCAAGAACTTCGTCACCTCGTTCCCGCACCAGACGCCGGTCATCATGTGCTATGACGCCGGCGACTATGCGGCTTCGCTCGATGCGGCAATGAAGGCGTCGGACTATGCTGGCTTTGCCAAGCGCAAGGCCGCCGCCGCCAAGAAGGGGCTGCTGCGCGGCATCGGCATGAGCTGCTACATCGAGGCCTGCGGCATCGCGCCGTCCGCTGCGGTTGGTTCGCTCGGCGCCGGTGTCGGCCTATGGGAATCGGCAGAGGTGCGCGTCAATGCCGTCGGCACGATCGAGGTGCTGACCGGCTCGCACAGCCACGGCCAGGGGCATGAGACGACCTTCGCGCAACTGGTCAACGAGCGCTTCGGCGTGCCGCTTGATTCCGTCTCGATCGTCCATGGCGATACCGACAAGGTGCAGATGGGCATGGGCACCTACGGCTCGCGCTCGGGCGCGGTCGGCATGTCGGCGATCGTCAAGGCGCTCGACAAGGTCGAAGCCAAGGCCAAAAAGATCGCGGCACATCTGCTCGAGGCCGATGAGAGCGATATCGTCATCGAGAACGGCGCGCTGAAAGTCGCCGGCACCGACAAGAACGTGCCGTGGTTCCAGATGGCGCTCGCCGCCTACACCGCCCATAATCTGCCGGGCGGGATGGAACCGGGGCTGAAGGAGACGGCGTTCTACGATCCGTCGAATTTCACCTTCCCTGCCGGCTGCTACATCTGCGAGGTCGAGGTCGACCCGGAAACCGGCATGACCGAGATCGTCCAGTTCGTCGCCGCCGACGATTTCGGCAACATCATCAACCCGATGATCGTCGAGGGTCAGGTGCATGGCGGGCTTGCGCAAGGCATCGGCCAGGCGCTGCTCGAAGGCGCCCACTATGACGATAGCGGCCAGCTTTTGACCGCGAGCTACATGGACTACACCATGCCGCGCGCCGGCGACCTGCCATCGTTCAAGGTCTCGACCTCGAACACGCCATGCCCGGGCAATCCGCTCGGCATCAAAGGCTGCGGCGAAGCCGGCGCCATCGGCTCGCCGCCGGCGGTGATCAATGCCATCACCGACGCCATCGGCAGCAACGATCTCGCCATGCCGGCAACGCCGTCCGCCGTGTGGGCAGCGATCCGCGCGACGAAACATTGAATGCGAATAGCGAATAAGGAGCGGCGAATCGGGAAGAGAAGGCGGTGCGACGGGACAAATCCTATTCGCTAATCGTTCCTCCCTATTCGCTCTTTCACCCAGGGAGAAATACAAATGTACTCAGTCAATTATCACCGTGCCGCCTCGGTCGCCGATGCCGCCAAGCTGGTCAAGACGGGCGACGCCAAGCTGCTTTCGGGCGGCATGACATTGATCCCGGCAATGAAGACCCGGCTCGCCGCACCGTCCGACCTTGTCGACCTGTCGCGGATCAAGGAGCTGCAGGGTGTCACAGTGTCGGGCAAGACGGTCACCATCGGTGCCGCCACCGCGCATCACGCTGTCGCCAATGACGAAAAGCTGAAGAAGGCCTGTCCGGCGCTTGCCCATATGGCATCGCTGATCGGCGATCCGGCGGTGCGCCACAAGGGGACGATCGGCGGCTCGATCGCCAACAACGATCCGGCGGCCGATTATCCGGCGGCGCTGCTGGCGTTGGGCGCCACCATTGTCACCAACAAGCGCCAGATCGCGGCCGACAAGTTCTTCAAGGGCCTGTTCGAGACGTCGTTGAAGGATGGCGAAATCATTACCGCCGTCACCTTCACCGCGCCGGCCAAGGCGGCCTATGAAAAATTCCGCAATCCGGCATCGCGCTACGCCATCGTTGGCGTGTTCGTGGCCAAGGGCAAGGATGGCGTCAGCGTTGCCGTTACCGGTGCAGGTGATGACGGGGTCTTCCGCTCGAAGGAGATCGAGGCCGCACTCGCCAAGAATTTCGCGGTCGCGGCGCTCGATGGCGTGAAGGTTTCGGCGAAGAATTTGATGACCGACATCCATGCCTCGGCCGACTATCGCGCCAATCTGATCGCGGTGATGGCCAAGCGCGCGGTGGCTGCCGCCAACGCCTGATACGATCAGCTGCGAACAACGAAAGGGGCCTCATTGGCCCCTTTTGTGTGTTGCAACTGTCGTTGTCCAGTTCGCGCACCAACCCTTTGCTTGAGACAATTGCGGTCGACCCTTCGGCCGGTACTGATCCGCAGCAATCTCGCACTTGCACAAGTTTATCTTGCACTGCAATATGGACTGGGGCGGGAATGCGAGCCGGGTCGGCGCGGTTCACCGCCGTGCCCTTTCGCATGCCTAAATGCGAAAGGATCGGCATGACCGACATCTCCTCGACGCATGTCGTTCCGTCTCGATCCGCCGCCGACAGACCGGCCCGAACAAGACTGGCCTATCTCGACGGCTGGCGTGGTCTTTCAATCGGGCTGGTCCTGATCGGCCATTTTTTCCCTGTCCCCGGAATCAATCTCGGCGTACTGGGCGTCGAATTCTTCTTCGTGCTCAGCGGCCGGCTGATGGGCGAGATCCTGTTCATCGAACGTTATCCGCTGAAGAAATTCTTCAAGCGCCGGTTCTCCCGCATCTACCCGGCTCTCCTGGTTTTTGTGATCGTCGCGATGATTGCGCTCGTCAGCACGTTCATCTCCTTCAAGTGGAAGGCGGCGCTGACGGCACTGACATTCATGTATAATTATGCCGGCATTCTGGTGACGCGGGCAGGGGCGCTCGACCATATCTGGTCGCTTTGCATCGAGGAGCATGCCTATGTCATCCTGGCGCTGATCGGCGTGATCGTCTCAACGCGCTCCCGCGTCGTCGTACTGCTCCTGGCGCTGGCCTCGCTTGCCATGGCCAACGGCGCGGTTTCGTACTGGGTCCTCGGGATGGATTACGAAACCACTTATTGGCGCACCGACGTGCACATCGCGTCGATCCTGCTGTCGGCTTCGATCTGCCTGCTCAAGGCCGATGGCAGGCTGCCGTCGATCATGACAGGCAAGCATGTGGCGCTCGCTGCATCGATCTGTGCCGTTCTGCTGTTCCTCGATCCGGTGCCGACGCCGATCCATTATCTCCTCGCCGTCCCGCTGCTGGCTCTGGCCGTCAATGTGCTCGATTTCAGCCCGCGCTATTTTTCCGGATTGCTGTCCTCCTGGCCGATGGCGACGCTGGGCCTGTGGTCGTACTCGCTGTATCTGTGGCAGCAGCCGTTCTACAAATTCGTCTACGAGCAAGGCAGTGCGCCGGTCCTGATGCTCGCCGGCGTCTTTGCCTGCGCGCTCTGCAGCTACTACGTCATCGAGCGCCCCGCTCGTGAATGGCTCAACCGCAATTGGTGAGGCAATCGAGCCGTTCAGGCGTTTTGCGGTGCGCTCGGCCTGTCTATGCCTGCAGCGACCTGACGTAATAGCGCACCGCTTTCTTGCCGCCGTAGATCACGGCGTCGCCGGCTTCGGCAAAGCCGAGGGCGGCGTGAAAGGCATCCGAGGCGGGGTTCGGCGGGTCGATGTTGACTTCGCAGGTGACCAGCGTGTGGCCGGCGCGCTCAACATGGCCGAACAGGTCCTGATAGAGCCGGCGGGCATGACCGCGGCCACGCGCTTGCGCCGCGACGACGACGCGGTCGACATAGATGAAGCGCTCGTAGCGTTCGCGGAACCATAAGAAATTCGGACTGTCGTAACGGGCGTCCTGATCAAAAGTCATGATGAACGCTTCGAGATCGCCGATGCGGCGCGCGTAAAATGCTTCCCCAAGCAGGAAGGAGAGCCGTTCGGGCTCGAGCCAAGACAGTTCTGCGGCATGCTCGTTGTTGAGCGCCAGGATCTGCGCTTCGTCTTCGGCGGATACGCGGGTCATCGGGGCAGGGATTGTGATCATGCCTTGGCTGCCTTGATGGTGGCTGCCACCAGGTCGGTGTCGGTCAGTGTGTTGCGATACTCGCGGTCGAGGTCGGAGCCGCCCATGCCGACCTGGGGGTTGCGATAATCCATGGCGCTCGGCACCTCCCTGAGGGCGGCGAAATGCATTTCGGACAGACCGGTTTTTCTGCGCACTTCGGCAATGTTGCCGAGATCGAGCCCGCCGCAGCCGAGGATGACGATGCGATCGCCGGCCTGCCGCACCAGATCCGCCAACAGCGGCAAGCCTTCGATGGCGGTGTCACGCTGGCCGCTGGTCAGCACGCGGCCGACCTTGCTGCGGATCAGCGCTTCGAGCGCCTCGGCCGGGTCACGCGTCATGTCGAAAGCGCGGTGGCAGGTGACGTTCAAGGCCCCGGCAGCCTGCGTCAGTTCGCTCATGCGCGCCTCGTCAATGGTGCCGTCGCCGTTCAGGCAGCCGAACACCACGCCGGGTACGCCGAGGTCGCGCAGCGCCGAGACATCGGCGAGCATCGATGCGTACTCGTTCTCACTGTAGAGAAAATCCCCGCCGCGCGGCCGCACCATGACGTGGAATGGCACGGTCGCCTGGTCGAGGGCGGCGCGCACGGTGCCGAGGCTCGGCGTGATGCCGCCTTCAATGAGGCTGGCGCACAGTTCGACCCGGTCGGCGCCGGCAGCCTGTGCTGCCAGAAGGCCGTCGATACCTTCGACACAGATTTCGATCAGCGGCAGGCGAGTTTCTCTGGTCAAGGGCTATCCAATCCATGATGTCGCCGCCAGCCCTAGCATTGGGCCGGTTGGTGTGAAAGCGCGAACAGCGCCGCCATTTGGGCCAGCGGACATTTCCTGCTTGACTCTCATAACTGTTGAGTTATGGGTAAACCCATAGCCATGTGGTTATTGGTTTCCTGTGGCAGCGCGGCGTTGCGGCCGACAATCCTTTCAAATTCACAACCTCGGATGCCTTGCATCCGGGTCGGCAAAACACGTCCCGACGAACACCTCAAAGGAGAAAGACCATGCAAGCAAGAATCAAGAACCCGGTGATGCTCATTCCCGGTTCCGTGCAGGCGCTGCTGGCGCTGGACAAGTCGACCGAGTCAGCCGAATTGCCCTATGTCACCCGCAAGCTCATCCATCTGCGCGCCAGCCAGATCAACAACTGCGCCGTCTGCGTCGACATGCATTCCCGCGAGTTGAAGAAGGCCGGCGAAAGGGACGAGCGCATTTTTGCCCTGGCGGCATGGCGGGAGACGCCTTACTTCACCGACGCCGAACGCGCGGCCCTTGCGCTGACTGAAGCCGGCACACGGCTCGCCGACCGGCCGGACGCGGTACCGGACGATGTCTGGGACGAGGCCGCCCGGCACTATGATGAAAAGGCGCTTGCCGCGCTGGTCATCCAGATTGCGCTCATCAACGCCTTCAACCGCCTGAACGCCACCACGAGGCAGATGGTCGGTAGTTGGGGCTAGCCTTGGACGGGGGGCGGTGCGCTGTGACGCGCAGCACACCTCCTGACATCTGGGCGCGGATATCGCCTTGGCCGCTACTGGCGCAGTTCCGTATTCTTGGCGCCTTCCTCGACCTGATCGATGACCAATAGCTTGACCTCGATATCACCGATATTGGTGGCTTGATGCCACTGGCCGATCATTTCGATAATGAAATCGCCTGATTTGTAGGTGTTGCTGTTGCCGGTCTCGACATTGGTGACCTTCAGCGTTCCGGCCTGGACATAGGCGTAGCGCGGGAAGGGATGTCTGTGAACCGGTAAAGTCGCGCCTGCCGCGATGTCATAGGTCGACACCAGCACCTGCACGTTCTTCTGCGGCAGTATGATCGGCTGACCGGACGCGGTCGTCGTGCGCGATGCCAGTGGCGTCACCACGACGGACGCTCCGCTGCTGTCAAGCGCCCAAGCCGGGTTTACGGAAAAAACCGCCGCGAGCAGCAGCATCGACACCAGAATTTTTCGCATGATTCGTTCCAACCTTGACGACAGCATCGCGCGGCGGCCACTGGCATGCAAGGTTGCGCTGGGCGCCGGGCGGGGCGGAATCATGAATCGTTAACGCTCTGGTAACCAAGCGGGATTCTGTTGGCCGGGAAGGAGACCGGCGATGGACGCAAGCTTTCTCGATCATATTGACGACATTGAAGACCCTCGCGTGCCCGGAATGGTGGTCTATCGGCTCGACGAGATCCTGCTCACGGTGCTGGTGGGCCTGTTGTGCCGAGCGGAGGATTTCGACGAGATCGAGGACGTGGGCGTCGAACTGCTCGACTGGCTCCGGCGCATCTTGC
>NZ_JAMYSC010000015.1:0-141036 GCF_040321755.1 Mesorhizobium sp. M0276
CGGTCAATCCGAACCGACCAAGAGACCGATCCTGCCTCAATCAGATGGCCTTCATATATGAATAACTTTCCCCGGACAGTCCTGCGATCGACGGGGGCGAGGAACCCAAGTCCTGCTCGTCTACCGCTCTTCCCGCCGGAACGGCTTGAGCAGCGCCGAGGGCGCCACAGCATTGCGCGACATCACCGCCATGGCGACGATGGTGAAAATGAACGGCAGCATCAGGAACGTTTCGTAGGGGATGTGCCCGAGCCCGCTGGCCTGCATGCGCAGCTGCAAGGCATCGACAAAGGCGAACAGCAGCGCGGCACCCGCCGAGCGCCACGGATCCCAGCGGCCGAAGACGACCAGTGCGATCGCCACCCAGCCGCGTCCGGACACCACGCCGAAGGTGAAGGCGTTGAACTGCGCCATCGACAGGAAGGCGCCGGCCAGCCCCATCAGCGCCCCACCGAGAATGACCGCCTGGAAGCGCGTGGCGATGACGCTGACGCCGGCCGAATCGGCAGCGCGCGGATTTTCACCGACCATACGCACCGACAGGCCCCATGGCGTACGGTAGAGCACGAAGGCGGCCAGTGGTATCGCAAGGATCGCCATATAGACCAGCGCAAACTGGTTGAACACCGCCGGGCCGAGCACCGGAATGTTCGAGAGGATCGGGATCGGCAGCGTCTGAAAACCCTTGATGCTGGGCGGCACCGACTGCTGGCCAAAGATTAGCCGGTAAAGGAAGTAGGCGAGGCCTGACGAGAACAGCGTCACGCCGATGCCGCAGACATGCTGGCTCAAGCCCAGCACCACCGTAAACAGCGCATGCAGCGCACCCATCAGCATGCCGGTCAGTACCGCCGCCAGCACGCCGAGCCACAGGCTGCCGCTGAGGCTGGCGGCGGTGAAACCGGTCATCGCCGACAAAAGCATGATGCCTTCGATGCCGAGATTGAGCACGCCGGCGCGCTCGGAGAACATTTCGCCGAGCGTCGCAAACGCCAGCGGCGTGGCGATGCGGATGATGGCGGCGAGGAAGCCTACCTGAAGGATTTGTTCGAACACCGCGCTCATCGGGCAGCCCCGACGCGACGGATGCGATAGGCGGTGAACAGCAGCGCCACCAGCATGGCGAGCAATGCGGTGCCCTGGATGACGTCGCTGAGGAACGCCGGCACGCCGGTTGCTCGCGACATCGCCTCGGCGCCGGTCATGACGGCGGCCAGGAAGATCGCCGCCGGCACGACACCGAGCGGATTGAGCCGCGCCAGCATGGCAACGACGATGCCAGAATAGCCGTAGCCCGGCGAGATGTCGCTCATCACCTGGAAATGCACGCCGCCGACCTCGCCAACGCCGGCCAGCCCGGCCAGCGCGCCGGACAGCAGAGCGGTCGAGATCAGCACGCGCTCGACATGGATGCCGCCATATCTGGCCGCTTCCTGGTTTTCGCCGGTGACCCTGATCCTGAAACCGAGTGTCGTGCGCACGATCAGGAACCAGATCAGCGGCGCCGCGATCAGCGCCACGAGGACGCCGAGATGCAGCCTTGTGCCCTCGAGCAGCACCGGAAAGTTCGCCGAATCCTCAATCGGCGGTGAGATCGGATAGCCGCTGAACGTGTCCTTCCACGGCCCCTCGATCAGCGCCATCAGCGCATAATAGATGACCGAGTTGAGCAGCAGCGAACTGACGACATCGTCGACCTTGAATTTCACCCGCAGCGTGGCGGGAACAAGTGCTACCGCAGCGCCGGCCGCAGCCCCGGCCACCGCCATCAAGAACATGGCGAGCGGCCCCGGCATGGGGATCGCGCCGACAAAGCAGCTGGCAACCGCACCGGCCAGCAATTGCCCCTCGGCGCCGATGTTCCAGAATTTGGCCCGGAAGGCGACCGCGACCGCCAGTCCGGTGAAGATCATCGGTGCTGCGCGCACCATGGTTTCGGTAATGGCATAGCTATCGCCGAGAGATGCCGTGAACATCACGCCATAGGATTCGAGTACGCCGGCGCCGGCTAGCGCGATGAGCCCGCTGCACAGGACAAGCGTGGCGCCGATCGCCAGCAGCGGCAAAGCCAGATTGAACCAGGCAGGAGTGCTTGCGCGGACTTCCAGGCGGAACATTAGGCGGCACCCTCTGTTCGGTCTGTCGAACAAGGATTCTGACGAAGAGGAACCCCCACCCCTAGCCCCTCCCCACAAGGAGGGGAACTCTCGGAGGCGCTGACCACGACAAAACGGCTGAAGTTTGGGCTCGGAAGCTGTGTGAACGGCGCGCGGCAGCATCCCCCTCCCCCTTGTGGGGAGGGGTTAGGGGTGGGGGTCAGCGCCGCCAGAAGGTTCATCTAGACTCTCCCCCCGCCCCGGTCATCATTAGGCCGAGCCGCGCGATCGTCGCATCGGCGCTGTCGAGCGTGCCGACGATGCGGCCCTCATACATCACCGCGATGCGGTCGCAGAGCACCAGCAGCTCTTCGAGATCCTCGCCGATGACGACGATGCCGCAGCCCTTCGCCCGCATGTCGAGGAATTTCTCGTGGATGAAGCGGGCGGCTCCGATATCGAGGCCGCGCGTCGGCTGCGAGACAACAAGCACCTTCGGATCGAAGGCGAGTTCACGCGCCAGCAGCGCTTTCTGCAGATTGCCGCCGGACAGTGCCCCAGCCCGGGTCATCGGCCCAGGGCACCTGATATCATAGGCCTTGATCTGCTCTTCAGTGAAGGCGCGGATCGCATCCGGCTTGAGCAGGCCCCTGCTGCTGAAAGCGGCGGTGCCGATGCGTGGCAGCACCATCGAATCGGCGAGCGGCAGGTTGGTGACCAGCCCGGTGGTCATGCGGTCTTCCGGGATGCGGCCAAGGCCAAGCGCCTGCACCTCGCGCGGCGAGAAGCGTGTGACCTTGCTGCCGGCGATCGTCATCTGGCCGGCGTCAGGCACACGCGTCCCGGAAATCACCTCCGCCAAGGCACGCTGGCCGTTGCCCGACACGCCGGCAATGCCGAGGATCTCACCGGCACGAACGGCAAGCGACACGTCGCGCAGCGGCGTCCCCGAATGATGTGAGGTTGAAATGCCGTCGAGGGTGAGCACATCGGTACCGGGCGTCGACGGTCCCCGCGCCGGCGGCACGATCTCGTGTCCGCACATCAGTTGCGCCATGGCAGCCGATGTCGTGTTGGCGGGATCGTCGACACGACCCGCAACGCGGCCATGCCGCAGCACCGTGCAGCGATGCGTCAGCGCCCGCACCTCGTTGAGCTTATGCGAGATGAAGATGATGCCGAGGCCTTGCGCCGCCATCGAGCGCAATGCCGAAAACAGCCCGTCGACCTCGCTCGGCGCCAGTACCGCCGTCGGTTCGTCGAGGATCAGCAGCCTGGCGCCGCGAAACAGCGCCTTGACGATTTCCAGCCGCTGCTGTTCGCCGACCGACAGCGCCGAGACCGGCAGGTCCGGGTCAAGTGTGAGGGCATGTTGGCGGCCGATCTCTGCCAGCCGTGCCAGCCCACCGGCGCGGTCGATCCGCCCTGTCTTGCCGGGAATGCCGATCAGAAGGTTTTCCAGCACAGTGAGCCGCGGCGCGAGGTGAAAATGCTGGTGTACCATGCCGATGCCGGCGGCCAGCGCGTCGGCCGAACTGGTGATCCGCACCGGTTGGCCCTGGATGAGAATCTCACCCGCGTCGGGCGCATACGCGCCGAACAGCACATTCATCAGCGTCGTCTTGCCGGCGCCGTTCTCGCCCAGCAGTCCGAGGATTTCGCCGGGAGCGACGCTAAGATCGACAGCCTCGTTGGCCTTGACCGCGCCAAAGCTCTTGGTGATGCCGCGCATTTCGATAAGGGGGGCGGACAAGGGCAAGGATGCTCCTGATCGGAATTGGAATCGACGGATGGGGCGGCGCTGCACCCCCCTCTGGCCTGCCGGCCATCTCCCCCTCAAGGGGGGAGATCGGATGTCACTTCGGCTTTCGCCAATTTGCGGCCGGAGGAACAGCACCGTCAACGAAGCTGCCAATCTCCCCCCTTGAGGGGGAGATGTCCGGCAGGACAGAGGGGGGCGCCTAGCACCACCCCTAAAGGCCGGCCATCAATCCGAAACCGGCGTATTCTCATCCACGTCGACGCGGAAATTGCCTTCGAGAATCTCGGCCTTCTTCTTCTCGACCAACTCCTTGACGTCCGCCGGCAGCGTCTTGTCGAACTTGTGGTAGGGCGCGAGGAACGAGCCGCCCTTGGCCATGCGCGAGAAATCGCCATAATCCTGCGCGGTGAAGACGCCGGCCTTGACCAGTTTGATCGCCTGCTCGACCGTCGGATACATGTCCCAAACGGGACCGGTGATCACCGTGTCCGGGCCGAGGCTCGACTGGTCGGACATGTTGGAGATGGCGAGGATCTTCTTGTCCACAGCCGCTTCGATGACGCCGAATCGCTCGGCGTAGATGACGTCGGCGCCGGCGTCGATCTGCGCGACCGCCGCTTCCTTGGCCTTTGGCGGATCGAAGAAGGAACCGATGAAGGCGACCTTCTTCTTGATGTTGGGATTGACTTCCTTGGCGCCGGCGAAGAAGGCGTTGACCAGCCGGTTCACTTCCGGAATGCCCATCGCCGCGACCGCGCCGATCGTGCCCGACTTCGACATCTTGCCGGCGATCATGCCGGCGAGATAGGCCGGCTCGTGGATCCAATTGTCGAAAACGCCGAAATTGGGTTCCGCAGGCCCGGCACCCGAGCCGAACAGGAAAGCGGTCTTCGGGAACTGCTTGGCGGTGCGGCGCGACTCGCGCTCGGCGGCGAAGGCATCGCCCAACACCAGCTGATAGCCGCCTTGCGCATATTCGCGCATGACGCGGCTGAAATCGGCGGTCTGTACCTTTTCCGACCATTTGTATTCGATGCCGAGTTCCTTCTCGGCCTTCTGCAGGGCGACATGGATCTGGTTGTCCCATGGCTCCTCGATCGGCGTGGCGAAGATCGCCGCGACCTTCAGCTTCTTGTCCTTGCCGAAGGCAGCGCCCGGCAGCATGCCTGCGGCCAGGCCAAGCGCGCCGAGTTCCAGCACGTTGCGCCGCGAAATCCCTTCGCGTTTTACCTGGAATCTATTCTTTCGATTTTCCATTGCATTCCCCTCTGTTCGACAGCCGTGTCGAGCCGGCTGTTCGTGAAAATATTCAGACGGGGAACTATGGAACGACGCTGAACTTTTGTCCACGCGGTCAAATTTGGCAAGGCCTGTGATCAAACCCGTTCGAGCGCGATCGCGATACCCTGGCCGACGCCGATGCACATGGTTGCCAGCGCAAAACGGTCGCCACGCTCGCGAAGTTCCAGCGCAGCCGTTCCGGATATGCGTGCGCCCGACATACCCAGCGGGTGGCCGAGCGCGATGGCGCCGCCATTCGGATTGACGTGCCCGGCATCCTCGGCGATGCCGAGCTGGCGCAGCACGGCGATGCCTTGCGAGGCAAAGGCCTCGTTGAGCTCGATGACGTCGAACTGACTTGGCGTCAGCCCGAGCCGGGCGCAAAGTTTTTGCGTCGCCGGCGCCGGGCCGATCCCCATGATGCGCGGCGCCACGCCTGCGGCGGCACCGCCAAGGATGCGAGCGATCGGCGTCAGACCATATTTCTTGATGGCAGCCTCCGAGGCAACGATCAGCGCCGCCGCCCCGTCATTGACGCCCGACGCGTTGCCGGCCGTCACCGTGCCGCCCTGCCGGAACGGCGTCGGCAGCTTGGCCAGCGCCTCGACGGTGGTGCCGGCACGAGGATGCTCATCCTTGGCGACGACAACCGCATCCCCTTTGCGCTGCGGGATCGTCACGGGGGTGATCTCCTTGGCCAGCCTTCCATTGGCTTGCGCGACGACTGCCCTGTCCTGGCTGCGCGCAGCAAAGGCATCCTGGTCCGCGCGGGAGATGGCGAACTCTTCCGCGACGTTCTCGCCAGTCTCCGGCATCGAATCGACGCCATACTGGCTCTTCATCAGCGGATTGACGAAGCGCCAGCCGATGGTGGTGTCGTAAATCTCGGCATTGCGCGAAAACGCAGCATCGGCCTTGGGCATGACGAAGGGCGCGCGGCTCATCGATTCGACGCCGCCAGCGATCACCAATTCCGCCTCGCCGGCCTTGATGGCGCGCGCGGCAATGATCAGCGCATCCATGCCCGAACCGCACAGGCGATTGACGGTCGAACCCGGAATCTCGTTCGGCAGTCCGGCCAGCAACAGCGCCATGCGCGCCACGTTGCGGTTGTCCTCGCCGGCCTGGTTGGCACAGCCATAGACGACATCGTCGACCGCCTGCCAGTCGATGCCGGGATTGCGCTCGACCAGCGCTCTTAGGGGTATGGCGCCGAGGTCGTCGGTACGCACCGACGACAGCGAACCGCCGAAACGGCCGACCGGCGTGCGGATGTAGTCGCAGATATAGGCCTCGGCCATGTCATGCAGCCTTTGCTTTTCCGGTTCCCTCATGCGCCGCCTTGGTGCGGGCCTGCAGGTCGCGCAATGTAGTGAGTTCGAGTTCGCTTGGCGCCGGTGTTTCGTCAAGCGCCTCGGCGAACTTAACCACCCAGCCACAGCTCTCCCGCACCTGTTCGCGTGTGACGCCCGGATGCAGCGACACGACCGTGAATTCCTTGGTCACGGGATCCGGTTTCCAGATGGCGAGATCGGTGATCAGCAAGGTCGGGCCAGCGGTGTCGATGCCAAGGCGTTGGCGATGATCGCCCCCCTCGCCATGGCCAAAGGAGGTGAAGAAGTCGATCTTCTCGACCATGCCGCGCTTGGTCTGCGCCATGGTGATGTAGATTTCCTTCGACGAGGTCGCGATCTCCGGCGCGCCGCCGCCGCCGGGCAGCCTGGTCTTGGGGTGGAAGTAGTCGCCGATGACCGTGGTGTTGATGTTGCCGAACTTGTCGAGCTGCGCTGCACCGAGGAAGCCGATCGAGATACGGCCGCCCTGCAGCCAGTAGCGGAACATCTCCGGCACCGCGACGGTGGTGACCGCAGTCTCGCACAATTCGCCGTCGCCGATCGACAGCGGCAGCACGTCGGGCGCGGTGCCGATCGTGCCGCTCTCGTAGATCAAGGTGATGTCAGGCGCGTGTGTCAGCCGCGCCACGTTGCAGGCAGCGGACGGCGCGCCGATGCCGACGAAGCAGACATCGTCATTCCGCAGCGCCCGGCTGGCCGCGATGGTCATCATCTCGTTGGGGCTGAACGACAGCTCGCTCATGTCGGTTTCCTCAGATGTTCGACCCGCCCGGCGAAGTCGTCGGCGCTCTTCTCGATGACGTTGGCCTGCATCCACGCCTGGAATTTCTCCCGGTCGGCGGCGATCTCGTCCCATTCGAGATAGGCGGCATTGTCGCGCGCATAGTAGCCATGCGCGTAGGACGGGTGCGAGCCGCCGGGCACGACGGATATCGCCGCGATCGTCCAGTGCGGCAGCACGGTCAAATTGGGGTGCAGATCGTCGAAATTGTCGACCACTTCCTCGACCGTCACCACAGCACGTTTGGCAGCCAGCACAGCTTCCTTCTGGATGCCGATGATGCCCTCGACCAGTACATTGCCCTTCCTGTCGGCCTTCTGCGCATGAACGAAGGTGACGTCTGGCCGGATCGAAGGAACGGCCGCCAGCACCTCGCCGGTGAACGGACAAGAGACCGATTTGATGCTCGGATTGACCGTCGCCAGCCCAGTGCCGCGATAGCCGCGAAACACCGCGCAAGGCAGGCCGGCAGCACCTGCCTCATAGGCGTTGGCCATGCCGGCATGGCTGTGCTCCTCGACCTCGAGCGCGCGCGGATAACCGTTCTCGATGGCATCGCGGGCGCGCCGCAGCAGGCCAACGCCGGGATTGCCGAGATAGGAGAAGACGATTTTCTTCGCCATGCCCATGCCGATCATCTGGTCGTAGATCAGGTCCGGCGTCATGCGGATCAATGTCAGGTCGCGAAACCCCTGGCGGATCGCCTCATGCGCCGCCGCCGTCGGGATCAGATGGGTGAAACCCTCGAAGGCAGCGGTGTCGCCATGGTTCAAATTCTCCGCAACGGCCTGTTTGAGCGGCAGGAACTTGACCATCGCATCGGCTCCGGATTCAAAAAGGTCGTATTGCGAACACGTGTTTCGTATGTGCAGTTGGCATCTACTACATCAGGTCCGTCATCCTCGAGCGACGATGACACCGCCGACCTTCAATGCTTAATCCGATCACGCATTGCGTACCACAGCATCCCCAGCACATAGAGCGGACCGCGCAGCGCCGTGCCGCCCGGGAACGGCATTGGGGTCAGCGTCGAGAACAGGTCGAGCCGCGAGGCGTCGCCGGTGATCGCTTCGGCCAGGAGCTTGCCGGACAGCGTCGACAGGATGACGCCCTTGCCGGAATAGCCATGCGCGAAATAGACCTCGCCATAGTGCCCGACATGCGGCAGCCGCGATGTCGTCACCGACACCAGCCCGCCCCAGGCGTGATCGATGCGGCAACCCTTCAACTGCGGGAAAGTGGCTTCCATATGCGGGCGCACGAAGCCGGCAATGTCTGCCGGCGGCGACGGCGTGTAGCGCTCGCCGCCGCCGAACAGCAGGCGTTCATCCGCCGACATCCGGTAGTAATTGACAACGAAGCGCGTGTCGGACACCGCGACATTGGCCGGGATGACATTGCGTTTGCCATCCAGCGGCTCGGTGGCGACGATGTAGTTGCCCACCGGCATGATGCGACTGTTGACGCGCGGCTCCAGTCCGTTGAGCAGTGCATCGCCCGCCAGCACGACGTGTTTTGCCCGAACCGAACCTTTCGATGTCGAGACCCGGATCGAAGGCTCGCGCTCCAGCCGCGCGGCCACCGAATTCTCGTGGATGGTGACACCGGCAGCGACCGCGGCGTGGGCGAGGCCGAGCGTATAGTTCAGCGGATGCATGTGGCCGCCGAGCGGCTCGTACATCGCGCCATGATAGGGCGTGTGGACCCTGCCGCGGGCGTCCGCCGCCGAGAGGATTTCGGCATGCGGGAACTTCATCACCGTGGCCAGGCACTCGGCCTCTTCTTCAAGATCCCTGAGATCGGAGCCATTGACCGCGCCGACCATGTGGCCAGTCAGCCGCAGGTCGCAATCAATCGCGTGGCGTTCGATGATATCGAGCACCAGCCTGCGCGCCTCGAACGCAAGATCGAACAGCGCCTTTGCCCGCTCGGGCCCATAGAGCTTAACCAGGCCCTTGGCGCCCTTGCGCAGGCCGGGGATCATCTGGCCGCCATTGCGCCCGGAGGCGCCCCAGCCGATCTTTCCGCCTTCGAGCAGCACCACCTTCAAGCCGCGCTCGGCAGCGTGAAGGGCGGCGGACAGGCCGGTGCAGCCGCCGCCGACCACCACCAAATCGGCGTCGGCATCTCCCTGCAGGGCGGCGTGGTCAGGTGACGGATTTGCCGTCGCGACATAGTAGGATTTGCCGATATCCAAACCGGAATTGAAGCCCTCGGAATTGAAGCCCATCATCACACCTTGAGCAGCAGGTGGTCGCGTTCCCAGCTCGTCACCACGCCCTGGAACAGGTCAAGTTCGACGCTCTTGACGCGCAGATAGGTCTGGAAGAAATCCTCGCCGAGCAGTTCCCGCACCGGGTCGCAAGCAGCGAAACGGTCAAGCGCCTCCTCCATGGTCTTCGGCAGCGTGCTTTTGATCTTGTAGGCATTGCCCGACGCCTCGGCCGACCGTGCGAGCTTTTGCTCGACGCCGAGATAGCCGGCAAGCAGCGAGCCGGCGATTGCCAGGTAGGGATTGGAATCAGCTCCCGGAAGCCGGTTCTCCACCCGCCGAGCGGCACGGCCGCCAGCCGGCACGCGTAGGCCGCAGGAGCGATTGTCATGCGACCATTCGATGTTGGCCGGCGCGCTATGATTTGGCCTTATGCGGCGGAACGAGTTCACATTGGGCGCGAACAGCAGCATGATTTCGGGGACATATTTCTGCAGGCCGCCGATGAAATGGCCGAACATCTCGGTATCGCCATCATCAGTGTTGGCAAACAGCGTCCTGCCAGCCTCGTCGATGACCGACATGTGCAGGTGCATCGAGCTGCCGGCCTGAGCCGCGATCGGCTTGGCCATGAACGTGGCATACATGCCGCTTTGCCGCGCGGCCTGGCGCGTCAATCGCTTGAACAGCAGCACCTTATCGGCCAGCGGCAGCGCATCGCCATGCAGGAAATTGATTTCCAACTGTGCCGTGCCTGACTCGTGGATCAGCGTGTCGAGCGGCAGCCCGGCCGCCGCCGCATAATCATAGATGCGGCGGATCACCGGCTCGAATTCCTCGAGCGCCGCCATGTCATAGGGATGCTGTACGGTTTCAGCGCGGCCATTGCTGCCGACTGGTGCGATCAGCGGCTGGCCGGGATCGGGATTGGGCGCGGTCAGATAGAATTCGAGCTCCGGCGCCACCACCGCCCGCCAGCCGCGTTGCTTGTAGAGATCGAGCACGGCCCGCAGCACATGGCGCGGCGAGGCCATCCATGGCCTGCCGTTCATGTGGAAAGCATCGGCAAAGACATAGGCCTTGCCGGCACCGGCGCCGGGCGCCAGGCAGAGCGTCGAAAGGTCCGGCACCATGCGCATGTCTGGGTCGGAATAGGCAAAACCCTCGTCGATCGAGCCGGAATAGCGGCCATCGATGCTGACCAGGAAGGCGCTGCTCGGCAGATAGAGCGCGCGGTCTTCCAGCGCCTGGAGGAACTTGGCCGTCGGTAGGGCCTTGCCGCGCAGGACGCCATTCATGTCGGGCACCAGGCACTCGACCTCGTTGATGCCGTGCTGGGCCAACCAGGCTTTGGGATCGTTGCGGCTGGAGAGCGAGATATTCGTGATTTGGTCAGGCATTTCGTTCATGTCCGTATCCGAGAGAGTATGGCTTGCGCGGCTACATCCGCTCCAGGTCGCAGCGTCATTTGGGCTGCATTGTCTCTGAGGCAGGCACGCATGGCGTCGTCGGCCAGCAGGCCGAGAATCGCTCTCTCAGTACTCCTTCGGTCCAGGCATCGCGGCCGATATGCTTGCCGACGCCAGTCTCGCCCGCACGGCGGGCCATGGCGTGCCCGTCCCCGGACCGGGCGCCTCTTACACGCAGTGCCTGCGCGAAGCCGACGCAATTCAATGCAGGTCCGAAACTCGCTTCGGGAAACAGCGCAATGGTCGGGCTGGCTTTACGCGTCAATTAATCCTCGTCATCCGGCCGGCGGATCATGCCGAACAGCGCGGGAGCGGAGAGCCGCAGACGAATGCGAAGCAGATCGGCAGCCAACTCATACTGCTGGCTTTCAAGATGGTCGAGTATATTCACGTGTTCGCGCAGCGATTGCTGCAACCGGAAGACATCGACGATGTCACGGTTGATGTCGGCCGCTGCTCGCTCTGGGTGCGGCGCAGACGCCAGAACTCGCGGGCAATGATCACCTTCGCAGACTGGTTGAAGACGGCCGGACCGGGAAACCAGCCCAATCATGGCCGGGAAACAGCAATGCCGCCGGGCGAGGCCCGGCGGCATCTTTATTAACTGGCTACCGCCGTTTCGGCGACGATTCGCTACGGCGTCGTTTCCGCTTCAATCGCGGCCGCCGTCTGGTCGATCTTATCGGCAAGGACGCCCTGGGCCCAGGCCGTGACCTCGTCGTCGACCGGCTTGTTGGCCATGTCCGTCAGCGCCGCGTCGAGCGATACATCGTCGGTGCCGACCGCTGCCGCCGTCGCCTCGTCATTGGCGGCGGTGACCTCTGCCTCCTGGGCAGTGATTTCGGCTTGCAGATCCGTTATCTTCCCAGGCAAGGCCGCCTGGTCTTCGGTCGACAGCGCGGCAATCTGCTCGGGCTTCAGCGACGTCAGCGCAGTCAACTGCGCATTCAGCGCATCCAGCTTGGCTTGGGCCGCTTCAGCCGCGGCCTGGGCGACCTTGGCTTTCGCGGACTGCGTCACGAAAGCCTGGATGGCAGCGAACTTCTTGCTCTTGGAGTTCATGTAAGCATTGATGTTACGCTGCAGCGAATTCAGCCGGCCAAGCTTGGCATGGATGTTCTTCTCCTTGGGCACGGACGAGACCTTTGTGGTCGTGTCGAGCGTGGTGTCGTCCGCTTCGGCCTTGGCCACCTGTCCAGGAGCGGACGACTTGCCGTGCGAAGCGCCGCTGTTGCCATGGCCGTTGCCATTGCCGCCACCGTGGCCATTTCCACCCCCATTGCCGCCGCCGTTACCGTGCCCGTTGCCGCCGGCTCCGGCGATCGCCGGAGACGCCAGGAGCGCCAACGCGGCAAGCGCCGCGAACAGAGTTTTTCGGTTTGTCATGATATCTCCTCGGGGAATCGCCACTCTTCGCCCAACCGCTAGCGACCGTCGTATGAGGAATTCCTAATTGTACAGAGTAAACTTTAGACAAATGCCGTCTCAATACGCGATCTGGAATCGCCGGCATGCGTAACCATCTGATATTTCAAAGGAATGTTCGACCATGGGCCGCCGTGGCACTGAAGTCCCATGCCGATCGGACCATAGTCTTGGCTACCGACCGGCAGCACGGAAAAGTCGTGGGGCAGTCTATCGCAAAGGCGCTGAAACAAAGAGGCTGGCGCCCAAATCATGGTCTCGGCCGATGCTCTCACCGCAAATCGCAGGCCGGCCTGTTCGCACGCTTCGTCGAGATCATCGACGCGCGTATCCGCTAAGTCCGCTATCCCTCGGCTTCCCAGGAACCGGTCTCGGCCATTCGCCTGAGCAACGGGGCCACGCGGAACACGTCCTTGCCAGTCCGCTGATGCCAGTACTCGAGCCGCTCGACGATCCTGGCCGCACCTTCGAGATCGGCCCAGAACATGGGGCCGCCCTTGCCGACGGGAAATCCATAGCCGTTGACCCAGACGACATCGATGTCGGACGCGCGGGCCGCGATCCCTTCCTCCAGGATCTTCGCGCCTTCGTTGATCAGGGGATAGAGCGTGCGCTCAGTGATTTCTTCCGCACTGATCGCGCGCGGAGCGATGCCCTTTTCGTCCGCCTTGGCGCGGATCAGCGCCTCGACTTTCGGGTCCGGAACCGGTGTGCGCGAACCGTTCTCGTAGAGATAGAACCCCTTGCCGGTCTTCTGGCCGAACCGTCCTTGCTCGCAGAGCGTATCGGCGATGACGGCTGTCAGGCCGCGCGCCTTGCGGTTGCGCCAGCCAATGTCGAGTCCGGCGAGATCGCTCATCTGGAAAGGCCCCATCGGCCAGCCGAAATCGGCAAATGCCCGGTCGATCTGACGTGGGGTAGCGCCTTCCAAAAGAAGCGCTTCGGATTCCGAACCACGCGCCGCCAGCATGCGGTTGCCGACGAAGCCATGGCAGACGCCGACGACGACAGCCACCTTGCCGATCCGCCGCGCCAGGTCGACGACGGTCGCCAGTGCATCGGGCGCGGTCTTCTGCGCCCGCACGATCTCCAGCAGCTTCATGACATTGGCAGGCGAGAAGAAGTGCAGGCCGACCACATCCTGCGGGCGCGAGGTCGAGGTGGCGATTTCGTTGATGTCGAGATAGGAGGTGTTGGTGGCGAGGATCGCACCGGGCTTCGCCACCGCATCGAGCTTGCCGAAGACTTCCTTCTTGACCGCCATGTCCTCGAACACCGCCTCGACGATCAGTCGCAATCGGCGAGATCGGCATAGTCGGTGGAGCCCTTGAACTGGGCGAGCCGCTGGCGCTTGCCATCTTCGCTTAGCGAACCGCGCGTGACGGACACCGAATAGTTCTTGTCGATGGTTGCCAGCCCATGCTGCAGGGCTTCCTGGCTGGTTTCCAGGAGGGTGACGGGGTAGCCGCCATTGACGAAAGCCATGGCGATGCCGCCGCCCATCGTGCCGGCGCCGATGACTCCGACGCGGGCGATCCTGCGCTTGACGATGTCCTTCGCCGAAATCTTTGCCGCCTCGCGTTCGGCGAAGAACAGATGGCGCTGCGCCCGCGACTGATCGCTGCCGACCAGTTTCACGAACAGCGCACGCTCCGCAGCCAGCGCCGCGTCGAAGGGCAGCGTAGCGGCATTGCGCACCGACAGCGCACAGGCGACCGGCGCCTCGAGGCCGCGCGCCTTCCTGGCGAGGTCCGCGGCCTCGGCGTCGAGAGCCGCGAGGTCGGTCTCCTTGAGCTCGTCATCGCGATCGCGCACCGGGGTGAAGGGACCACCCTTTCGGGCTATTTCCCTGGCGAAGTTCACGGCATGCGTGGTCAGATCGCCTTCGAAGACAGCATCGATCAGGCCGGCTTCATGCGCCTCGGCCGTGCCGATCGGCGCGCCTGAGACGATCATCTTCAACGCCTTCATCGCGCCTACCAGGCGCGGCAGCCGCACCGTGCCGCCGCCGCCCGGCAACAGGCCGAGCTTGACCTCGGGCAGGCCGAGCTTGGCGCCGGCGTCGGCAACGCGGAAATGGCAGCCGAGCGCCAATTCCAGGCCGCCGCCGAGCGCGGTGCCCTGAATGGCGGCGACGGTCGGCTTGGCGATGGTTTCCAGCGTTGCCACGATGGCGCGCAGATCGGGTTGCTGCATCGGTTTGCCGAATTCGGTGATGTCGGCGCCGGCGACAAAGGTCCGGCCGGCGCAAGCGATGACGATGGCCGCGACCGACGGATCGTCGCGCAAGGCAACCAGCGCCTGCATCAGCGGCTCACGGACATGAAAGCTCAGCGCGTTGACTGGTGGGTTGTCGATGGTGACGATAGCGACGTCGCCATCCCGGTTGACCCTGATGAAATCGGACACACAAACCTCCCAGCAATGGCGAGCAGCTTGCGGCCGCGCGATCGGGATTTACAGCGCCACGACGCGGATGGGAACCGGCTGCCCGGCTGGCATAATGATTAGCCGTTCGAGGTGCCTGGCCGCCATCATCTCCGAAGTAGCGATCCTTCACACCCCCCTCTGCCCTGCCGGGCATCTCCCCCGCAAGGGGGAGATTAGCAGCTTCTGCGTCTCGCTCACTTAGCAATGTTGGATATTGGCGAAAGCCGCGATAATGGCCGATCTCCCTCCTTGCGGGGGAGATGTCCGGCAGGACAGAGGGGGGTGCTGTCCTGCCAGCATCGACATTCTACATTACAAGCGGCGCAGTTACATGGTCAGTTCAGCGCAGCGCCTTCTGTCCGCCCGCCGCAGTGATGACGCCAACGATGATCAGCCCCGTCAGCAGCAATCGCACGCCGGCGCTGACGCCGAACGTGTTGAGCATGGTCAGCAAAAGCACCAGGAACAGCGCCGCGCCCCAGACGCCGGGGACATTGGCCTTACCGCCGGCCACCGACGTGCCGCCGATGACGACGACGGCGATCGAGGCCAGCAGGTATTCGTTGCCGATGTCGACATTGGCGCCGCGGAAATAGCCGGCGAGCAGCGCACCGTCTATGCCGCCAAGCGCGCCCGACAGCGTGTAGGTGAGGAAGCGGATGCGGCCGACATTGACGCCGGCCAGCCACGCGGCACGGATGTTCTGGCCGATCGCTAGCACCGAGCGGCCATAGATCATGCGCTGCAGCGCGACGGCAGCCCCGACGGTGAACAGCACGGTGAGGATCGCCAGCGCCGGAATGCCCAGCACCTGCCAGTTCGCGAAATCGGCGAAGCCCGGCGGCGGCTTGATCTGCAAGCCGCGCCCATAGCTGATATCGATCGACTGGATGATGAAGCTGGCCGACAGCGTTGCGATGATCGGCGGAATGCGCAGTGCCCAGATCAGCAGATAGTTGGCGGCGCCGATCGCCGCCCCGCAGGCAAGCGCCGCCAGCAGCCCGACCGCGATCATCGAATCGTTGCCGTCCATCACCTTCATGGCGACGGCGCTGGCGAGGCCGATATTGGCGGGCAGCGACAGGTCCACATTGCCCGGACCAAGCGTGATGACGAACATCTGGCCGATGCCGACGATGACCGTGAACACCGCAAGCGACAGAGCGGCGGTGAGCATGCCGCCGGCGCCATAGCCACCGGTGAAGGCGATCGTCGCCAGCCACACCAGCAGGGCGCCGAGAAAAGACCAGATCCAGGGTTTGGTCAGCAGCGATTTCACTGAGGTCATCGCTCACCTCTCCTTGCGGCTGATCAGCACCCGCGCCGCCAGCACGATGATCAGGATGGCGCCGTTGGCGGCCACCTGCCAGTCGGGTGGAATGTGCATGAAGGTGAGCAGCGGCGAGGCCGCCAGCGCCAGCGTCAGCGCGCCGATCACCGCGCCGATCGGCGACACCCGCCCACCGACGAACTCGCCGCCGCCCAGGATGACGCCGGCGATCGCCAGCAGCGTGTAGCCATTGCCGATATTGGCGTCGGCCGAAGTAGTGATGCCGATCAGCGCCATGCCCGACAGCACGCCGAACAGGCCGGCTAACGCAAACAGCACGATCTTGGTCTTGAGCAGCGACCAGCCAGCACGCCCGAGCGCCGCCGGATTGCCGCCCGAGCCGCGCAGGATGACGCCATAGGAGGTGCGCATCAGGCCGAAATGGACGATGAAACCGATCAGCAGCGCGGCAATGATCGGGAACGGCACCAAAGGCGGCTTGAACGCCATCAGCCCAAGCAGCCAGTCCGGTGCCTTGCCGCCGGGTTTGGGCAGCACGAGAATGGCGAGCCCCTGCCACACAAAACTCATGCCGAGCGTCACCACGATCGACGGCAAATTGCGCAGATGGATCAGCGCGCCGAGCAGAGCATAGACGCCGATCGATCCGAGCAGGATCACGACGCCGATGACCGGCGCGTCCTTCAGCCATGTCGCGGTGACACAGCCGACAAAGCCGACGAAGGTGCCGATCGACAGGTCGAGTTCATTGCCTGATATGACGAACATCTGCGCGATTGTCGCCAGCGCGATTGGGATCGCCAAATTGAGCATCAAGCTGAAGCCGAAATAGCTGATGGCGCGCGGGTTGAGCCAGGCGATGGCAAGCAGCACCAACGCCAGCGACAGCGCCGGCAGCAGCCCGCGCAACAGGCGGGCGCGGGCAAGCGCACCACGCTCGGCGGAAGTCCTGGCAGCGGTTTCGAGACTGGTGGCCGTCATCTCAGGCCGCATCGCCAAACGAGGATTGGATGATCTTCTCTTCGGTCAACTCGTCGCGGCGCAGATTGGCGACGATGCGGCCGTTCTTGAAGACATAGACATGGTCGCAATTGTCGAGCTCTTCGGTTTCCGTGGTGTACCAGAGAAAGGTGCGACCGCGGCTGGCCTCTTCGCGCACGAGGTCGTAGACCTCCAGCTTGGTGCCGATATCGACGCCGCGCATCGGATCGTCCATCAGCACGATCTCAGCATCGGACCCCAGGGCGCGGGCAAACAGCGCCTTCTGCTGGTTGCCGCCCGAAAGCGAAAAGATGTTATTGTTCATGTTTGGCGTGCGGATGCCGATCTTCTTCTGCCAGAACTGAGCAAGCTCGGCCTCGCGCTCCGGCGAGATCAGCAGCCCGTTGCGCAGGCGCGTAAGCGAGCGGATGCCGATGTTCTCAGTGATCGACCATTGCGGAAAGATGCCGTCCGCCTGGCGGTCGCCGGCCACCAGCGCCACCGGCGCGGTCACTTGGATGCCGGTCCGGGCGTGCGATGCTGCGGCGAAGATCGCCAGCAGCAGGTCGGTCTGGCCATGTCCCGCCAGTCCGGCAAGGCCAATGATCTCGCCGGCGCAGGCGACGAGGTCGGTGCCGTCCTTCTGTGCGGCGGGACGCGCCCGGACCCGCAGCGGACTGGCTCCGGGCTTGGCGGCAGCGATTTCGGCGGCGATCCTCTGGCGCGCTTCCGCTCCGCCCATCGCCGTCACCAGCCGGTCGCGGTCGAAGGCGCTGGCAGCATCAGCGACAACCACTTTGCCGTCGCGCATCACCACGATGCGGTCGGCATTGCGCAGCACCTCGCCCAGTACGTGCGAAATCAGGATGCAGCTTTTGCCGCCGGCAACGAAGCGGCGCACGAAAGCCAGCAACTGGCCAGCCGTATGGGAGTCGAGCGACGATGTCGGCTCGTCGAGGATGACGAGGTCGAGCCGATCCTGGATCACCGTGAATGCGCGCGCCACCTCCACCATCTGGCGCCGGCCGATCGACAGGTCGCCGACGATGTCCGAGGGCGAGATGCTGTGGCCCGGAAATATCTCGTCAAGCTTGGCGGCGATCAGATCGGCCGCCTTGCGTCGCCAGCCGAAGCCGCGCAGCGAAGCATGGTTGATGCGCGTATTCTCGGCGACGCTGAGATTGGGGCACAGCGACAGTTCCTGGAACACGCAGCGTATGCCGAGCTGCTGCGCCCGCGACACCGAGTAGTTCGCCTCAATGCCGCCATGCACGCCGATCTGCCCGCTGTCGGGCGTCAACGTGCCCGCCACCATATGCATCAGTGTCGACTTGCCTGCGCCATTGTGACCGACGAGACCCACGCATTCACCGGGCCCGACATGAAAGTCGACGCCGCCCAGTGCGCGAACGGCGCCGAAATGTTTTTCGGCGCCGTTCAGTCTGATGATGTCAGCGTTCCCTTCAGGCATGCTCAACGATATCCGCTCGGCGATACGGACGGCAACGCTGCCGTGATGCTCACTTGATGTTGGCCTTGATGGCCGCGATCGCGTCTTCCTGCGTGTATTCGTGGCTGGCAACGCCACCCTTGGGGATCTTCGGCAGCTCGGCCTCGAAATCGTCTTGGGTGAACGCCAGATACGGCACCAGCAGATCGTGCGGAATATCCTTGCGGCCATCGAGCACCTGCTGCGCCACCCAGAAGGCGAGCGACGAGACGCCGGGCGCGATCGATGCCGACCAGGTCTTGTAGCCATCCTTGTCCTTCTGTTCCTTCCACCACTGCAGCTCGTCCTGGCGGTTGCCCATGATGATGGTCGGGCGCGGCTTGCCGGCGGCGGCGAAGGCCTGTGCCGCGCCATAGCCGTCACCGCCCTGGTCGACGATGCCGACGACATCCGGCAGCGAAGGCAGGATGGTCGCCACCGCCTTCTGTGCCGTCGTCTGGTCCCAGTCGCCGGTCACCGAACCGACGATCTTGAACTCCGGATGGGCGGCAACGCCTTCAAGGATGCCGGCATGGATGGCATCGTCGATCGAGGTGCCGGCAAGGCCACGGATTTCCAGCAGGTTGCCGCCCTTGGGCTGGAACTTGGCCATCTGCTCGACTTCCTGCTTGCCCATGTCCTTGAAGTCGACGACGACGCGGTAGGCGCAGGGCTCGGTCACGGTGCCGTCGAAGGAAACAACGACGATGCCGGCATCGCAAGCCTGCTTGATGGCGCCATTGAGCGCATCCGGCGAGGCGGCGTTGATGACGATCGCGTCATAACCCTGCAGGATAAGGTTCTGCACCTGCGCCGCCTGCGTCGGCACTTCCTTGTCGGCAGTGGTGAAGATGTCGGCCGCGCCGACGATCTTGTCGGCGACCGCCTTCTTGGTGACGATGCCATAGCTGTCGAGCATGGCCTGCCGCCAGGAATTGCCGGCATAGTTGTTGGAAAAGGCGATCTTCTTGCCACTGGTGTCGGCCAGCGCCGTGCCCGAGGCAAGCATTGCCGCCAGAGCGCCCAGAACGAACAGTTTCTTCATGTCATACTCCTCCCAGATGTGTTGACTGATGCAATTCCCGCCGGCTTTGGCCCGGCCTCACTCCCAACTCTGATTTGAGCACGGATTGTCGCGGACTCAAAACAGTCTCAATCCCGGCACGCGCACCCTGAGCCGGTACAGCGACGTCGACGCGGTAATGTAGAGGCTTTGCAGGTCGTCGTCGCCGAACGTAAAATTCGCGCAATCTTCGGGCGTCCGGATAACGCCCAGAATGGCGCCCGACGCGTCGAAAACATGGATACCACCGGGGCCGGTGCAGTAAAGATTGCCGCGGCTATCGATCTTCATGCCGTCGGGCGCTCCCAGGCCTTCGCCCTCGGTCACCGCCCAGACCGCGCCGCCGTTGAGATCGCCATTCGCTTCGACGCCGAACACTCTGATATGTCCGCGTTCGGTGTCGTTGATGAACAGCCGCGACTCGTCCAGCGAAAAGCAAAGTCCGTTCGGCTGCACGAAATCGTCGGCCAGCAAGGTCAGTCGTGCGCCGTCGCCATCGATGCGGTAGACACCCTGGAACCGCAGCTCCTGAGGACGGGCAACGCCATAGAATTCCACCCTGCCGCAGCCAGGATCGGTGAAGTAGATCGATCCGCCGGTGGCAACAACGATGTCGTTCGGGCTATTGAGCTGCTTGCCCTGATGATGTGTCGCGAGCACGGTCACGCTGCCGTTGGCCTCGGCCCGGATCACGCGGCTCGTCGCGTGCTCACAGGTGATCAGCCGCCCCTGGCGGTCCAGCGTGTTGCCATTGGCCTTGTGGCTCGGCTCGCGGAACAGCTCGATCTCGCCCGCCCTAGCGCGATACATCCGGCTTTCGGGAATATCGGAGAAGACCAGCCACTTCTCGTACGGATGCCAGACCGGCCCTTCGAGGAAGCCGAAGCCGCTCGCCAGCGTTTCGATCACTGCATCGCCAACGACATCGTCGAAGCCGGATTGGCGGGCGCGCGCCGAAACTGACATCACTGGCTCGCGGCGGCGCCGACAGTTGCGCGAACCGGCATGGTAACGAATGACATAAGCGCTCTCCCGATATGGTCTTTTTATGTGTCGAGCGTAGTTGCGGCGCCGGCATGGCGATACGGGTCAAAGCGCACGGCCGACTGTGCGTTTGCACAGTCGGCCGTAGGAGCGGCGATAGTCTATAATATATTGGCGAACACCCTGTCGCATCGCGGCGTCGGACTAGGGTCGGCGAACACTCAGCAAAAGCATGGTCAATGTCGCACTCGCGCACGCTACCGCTACGAGCGCGATCACGCCGGCAGAGTTGGACTTTTGCCCTGCGCGAAATGAACCGTGCCGCGCAGGCATAGGACTGCGAACCAAGATCTCCAGATCGGGCCTGCTACCGTGTCGAACTGAATAGGCGCGCGTGAACTCGGCACCGAGAAGGAAAATTTCCGACGAGTAGTAGACCCAGAGCAATATGACGAGCAGTCCACCGGCGGCGCCATACGAGGACGCAATCGCGCTGGTGCCGATATACCAGCCGATAAGCGATTTTCCCAACGTGAACAGGGCAGCCGTCACGACAGCACCGATCCCGACATCGCGCCATTCCAGGCTTCGGTCGGGCAAAACTTTGTAGATGGCGGCGAACATCAGGGAGATCAGGACAAACGAAACGACGCCGTTGATCACGCTGAGTATGATCGTTCCGAACGGCAGATGGGCGTTGATAAAATCGCCCAGTGCCGAAATCGCAGCGCTTGCAATCAGAGAGACCAGCAGCAGGAAACCGAGCGCGGCCACCAATCCCAGACTGGCGGCTCGTGCCCGCACCAGACGAGACAAGGAGTTGCCCTGCGGTTCGACCTTCCAAATCGTGTTCAACGACTGCTGCATTTCGCCGAAGACGCCAGAGGCGGCCACCAACAAGGTGACGAGCCCAATGATCGCGGCCCAGGTCCCGTACAGCTTGCTGGATACGCTTTCCAGCGCGGTCTGGAGGAGATCAGCACTTTCCGGCCCCATCAGCCCGGAGATCTGGGCAGACAAAGCCAATTGTGCTGCATCATGACCGAAGACGAGACCAGCAACAGCGACCACAATCAGCAAGATCGGCGCCAGCGAGGTGGCGGCATAAAAAGCCATCGCGGCACCATGACTAAGAGCATTATCGTCGATGAAGCCGGCTACGCTTTCACGCACCAAGTGCCATGAATCTGTGATTGAGGGTCGCACTTTGGGTCCGCAGGCAGCAAATTGGAACGCCGTTCATTAGCAATGCGCCAAGCGTTCCGATGTTCCGCCTGGCCGCGCCACTGGTTTCAGGAATTGGATCGGAATCTGCCCAGCCGTGAGGTGAGGCGTGTAGGGGAAGGCCTACTCTTGCCCCGCCAGCCAGGCATCGAGCCGGTCCTGCTCGCGGCGCAGCGCATCGACGTTGATCAGTCCGCGCGCCATCGCAAGATAGATCGCCCGCGTCCGAGAATTGAACACGGAAGCATCGCTGGCGCCGTCCTCCGCCGGCACGATGCCAAGCTTGTCGTAGACATGCTTGATGCGGCTCTGCGCGCCGCGGATCGACAGGCCCCGGCGTGCCGCGATCGCACGGTCGGTCAGGCCGAGCGCAATGTCGATCAGGCTTTCATATTCGCCGTCGGTGATGCCTTCGAATTTGTCCTGGACGCGGTGCTGGATGCCACGGATCTCGCGGTCGATGATGCAGTGGCCTTCGCGGAAAACGCCGCGCAAGGCCGAGCGCATGCCTTCCTGCGTCGCCGATTTGAGCACATAGCCATAGACCGAGCCGGGCGGCACGATCCGCGCGACGCCGCGCACATAGGCCTCATCGGCGAAATTCGACCAGAACAGGATGTGCGTGCCGGCGTGGCGGTTCCAGATCGCCCTGGCAACCTCGATCCCTGTCGCCTTCGGCATCTGCAGGTCGAGCACGACATGCGGCGGCTCTCGCTCGGCCGCCAGATTGATGGCGTCCTCGCCATCGCTCGCCTCGATCACCTCGACATCGCCGGGCCACAATTGCTCCACCGTCCGCCGCGCGAAGGTGCGATGCAGTCCATCGTTCTCGGCGATCATCACAAGCATCACATGGCCTCCGACACGGCGAACTCGCCGGGTGCTGCTGCAGCCGCCGCGACCAGCAATTCCCGAAATGGCTCCCGGTCGATCTCGACGACGACGCGCGTCCCGCCGCTCTTGCGACCGGCTTGGCCGATGCGCAGCCGCGCCCCGATAAGGGCGGCCCGTGTGTGCATGTGACCAATGCCGCCATGCGCCGCCGGGTCCACGACGCCGCATCCTTGGCCGTCGTCGGTGATGATCACCCGCAGCACACTCGCCGTCGATGCCAGCAAGACATCGATGTGGTGCGGCGCGGCGTGGCGAACGGCATTGTTGATCGCTTCCTGCACGATCCGGTAGAGCGCGGTTCGGACAGGCTCGGGCAAGCTGTCGGCGCCGCCGTCGCTGGTATCGGCGATGCGCACGGCGATAGGCGGCTTGGCCCTGGCGACGCTGCGGTTGAGGTGCGCCTCGACCGCGTCGCGCAGGCCGAACAGTTCGAGCACGCTCGGCCGCATGTCGTCGACGATGTGGCGCAGTTCGGTGAGACAACCGGCAACCTCCTGCTCGAGATCGGCAAGCTGCGCTGCCCGCGCCACGCCCTGGCCACGCAACGCCGAGAGTTGGCGCGCGATGCGGGCGAGGTCGGCGAGCGTCTGGTCGTGCAGGTCCATGGCCATGCGCCGGCGTTCGCGCTCCATGCCTTCTGTCAATTGTGAGGCGCCGACCCGCAGCAGTTCGACCCGGTTGCGCGCCTCGCTCTCCGCCAGCATGGCGCGGCGTGCCTCCTCGGTCTGGATCAGCGCGAAGATGTAGGGCGCGATCAGATCCGCGCATTGCTGGGCGACACCGACATCGGCAAGCGTGTAGCAATCGACCTCGTGCCGGCTGATGTTGAGCGCGCCGATGATGCCGCCACGTGCCCTGAGCGGTACGACGATGCGGCTGCGCAGCCGTGCGGCGAAGATCGGCCCATCGATGGCGGTGGCGAAATGGAAGCGCTCGTCGCGCAGCGCATCGTCGGCGAGCAGATAGGGTACTTCGCCCCACAGCACCGAGCGTATCGGGCTGACTTCGGTTGGCAGCGGATGCTGGGCAAGCTCGCTCCAGCTGGTGTGGAAGCCGGCTTCATAACAGGCGTGGCGGCGGCCGTCATGCGACAGCACCGCCAGATCCATGTGGTCGTGCGGAATGAGCGAGCCGATCTCGATGGCTGTCGCGCGGAACGCCGTGCCGGGATCGATATGGCCGGCAAGCGCCCGCGAAATCGCCAGCAGCCGGTCGATCAGGACCAGGGACACCTCCGGCATGGTTTTCACGATCCTCCCGTGCCGGGAAATAGTGGACGCAGGCTGGCACCGCTGTCAACGACAGCTCGGTTGACGGGGCCGATCAACTTGCGGTGCGGTGATTGAAAACGCTTCGCGTCCTGGTCTAGGGAGGCGAGTCAGGAGACCGACGCAGAATGCCAGTGACGCCGACGCCAACCATTGCTCCGGGCGCCCCGGGAATTCCGGCACGATGGACGCCGAGCGCCAAGAGTGTCGAAACGTCGCTTGGCCGGCCTCCCACAGGGAAGCACGCTGATCTTCACTTTTTTCTGGCCCGGGGCCGGCGATTGGGAGAATGTCGGCTTCTCCGTTCTATCGCGCGCCCAGGATAGCCAGGCGATCCTTCCTCGATAAACCCCGCAAATCTCTTCGGAAACAGGGACGAAACCATGCAGATCGGAATGATGGGACTGGGCCGGATGGGCGCCAACATGGTTCGGCGCCTGATGCGTGACGGCCATGAATGCGTCGTCTACGACATCAACCCCGCCAGCGTCGCGGCTCTGGTGACCGACGGGGCGCTAGGGGCGGCTTCAATGGAAGAATTCGTCGGCAAGCTGGCCAAGCCGCGTTGTGTCTGGCTGATGCTGCCGGCGGCCATCACCGGCAGGATCATCGATCAGGTCGCGCCCCTGATGGAGCCGGGCGACATCGTTATCGACGGCGGCAATTCCTACTATCACGACGCCGTCGACCAGGCCGCGAAACTGGCCGCCAAGGGTATCCATCTCGTCGATGTCGGCACCAGTGGCGGTGTCTGGGGGCTGGAGCGTGGCTATTGCCTGATGATCGGCGGGCCCGATGTGGCGGTGCAACACCTCGACTCGATCTTTGCCACGCTGGCGCCGGGCGCCGACGCCGGCTCCAATCCGCTTAGGGATGCCGGAACCGCGCCCTATGGCTATCTGCATTGCGGACCTAGCGGCGCCGGCCACTTCGTCAAGATGGTGCACAACGGCATCGAATATGGCGTCATGGCCGCCTATGCCGAAGGCATGAACATTCTGAAGTCGGCCAATGCCGGCAAGCGCCAACGAACGGCGGACGCCGAGACCAGCCCGTTGGAAAACCCGCAATACTATCAGTTCGACATCGACCTTCCCCAAGTGGCCGAGGTCTGGCGGCATGGCAGCGTCATCGGCTCTTGGCTGCTCGACCTGACGGCCGGCGCATTGAAAGGCGATCCGGGCCTGGCGAATTTCGGCGGCCGCGTCTCGGATTCCGGCGAAGGCCGCTGGACGTTGAAGGCGGCGATCGACACCGGCGTGCCGGCGCCGGTCTTGTCCTCGGCGCTGTTCGACCGCTTCTCCTCGCAAGGCGAATCCGAATTCGCCGACAAGCTGTTGTCCGCCATGCGCTATGCCTTTGGCGGCCATGTCGAAAAGGCCGGCAAGTGACGGCGGCAGGGGAGACGCGCGCATGAGCCAGGAACGCTCCGACACGCTGGTGCTCTTCGGAGCGACCGGCGACCTCGCCCACAAGAAGATATTTCCAGCGCTTTACCAGATGGTCGCCAAGGGCACGCTGACCGAACCGGTGATCGGCGTTGCCTTCGACGCTTGGGACATCAAGCAATTGCAGGCCCGCGCCCGCGACGGCATCGTCAATGCGCTGGGCAAAATCGACGAGAAGGTGTTCGCACAGTTCGCCTCGCAACTGCGCTATGTCAGCGGCGACTACCGCGACGGAGCGACCTTCGAGAAGCTGAAAGGCGCGCTTGGCACCGCACAGCGGCCGATGCATTACATGGCGGTGCCGCCGACCATGTTCGAGACCGTCGTCCAGGGGCTGGAGCAATCGGGCACGGCCCAGGGCGCGCGGCTGATGGTGGAAAAACCTTTCGGCCACGATCTGCAATCGGCACGCTGGCTGAACCGGGTTCTGCATCTGGTGTTCGACGAACAGTCGATCTTCCGCATCGACCACTATCTCGGCAAGGAAGCGATCCAGAACCTGCTCTATTTCCGCTTCGCCAATTCCTTTCTCGAGCCGATCTGGAACCGCAATTTCGTCGAGAGCGTGCAGATCACCATGGCCGAGGATTTCGGCATCGAGGGTCGTGGCCGCTTCTATGACGATGTCGGCTGCATCAGGGATGTCATCGAGAACCATCTGCTCAACATCCTGTTGCTGCTTGCCATGGAGCCACCCGTCGGCCGTTCCGCCGACGACCTGATCGACGAGAAGGTGCAGGTGCTGCGCGCCATCCGCACGCTGACCAAGGACGATGTCGTGCGCGGCCAATTCACTGGCTATCTCACTGAACCGGGCGTGGCCCCGAACTCGCCGGTCGAGACCTTCGCGGCGGTGCGCTTCTTCGTCGACACCTGGCGCTGGCAGGACGTGCCGTTCTTCATCCGCGCCGGCAAGAACATGCCGGTGCATGTCACCGAAGTGGTTGTGCGGCTGAAGCGGCCGCCGCTCGACGTCTTCGATCCGATCAAGCCCGCCGACCAGAACTACGTCCGCTTCCGTATCGACCCGCAGGTGGCGATCGCCATCGGCGCGCAACGCAAGGCACCGGGCGACGACATGATCGGCGAACAGGTCGAACTGAAGGCGCTCGACGACAGCAAGGGCGACATGCCGCCCTATGAGCGGTTGATCGGCGACGCCATGAACGGCAACGGTCAGCTGTTTACCCGCCAGGATGCCAGCGAGCTGGCCTGGCGCATCGTCGGCCCGGTGCTCGGCGACACCACGCCGCCGCATCTCTACGAGCCGGGGACATGGGGTCCGGCGGACGTTATGGGCGGCTTCGGGCCGCCCAACGGCTGGATCGATCCGGAAAAGTGAAAGGGTGACACAATGGCCAAGGCGGTGAAGCAATCGGTATCGGGCTCCGAGAAATCAGGCACTGAAAAGATCGTGCTTTCGATTGATATTGGCGGCTCGCACGTCAAGATCCTGACCAGCGCCGGCGGTGCGGAACGCAGGGCGGACTCCGGACCGGGCCTGACGCCGCAGCAGATGATCGACGCGGTGAAGAAGCTCGCCGAGGGCCTGTCCTATGATGTCATTTCGATGGGCTATCCCGGCCCGGTCAATCATAACAGACCGCTCACCGACCCCGCCAATCTTGGCAAGGGTTGGGCTGGATTTGACTTCGCGGGTGCGTTCGGCAAACCGGTGAAGGTGGTCAACGACGCACTGATGCAGGCCATTGGCAGCTACGAAGGCGGGCGCATGCTGTTCCTCGGGCTCGGCACCGGTCTGGGCGCGGCGATGATTGCGGACAATGTCGCCCAGCCGATGGAACTCGCCCACCTGCCCTATAAGAACGGCAAGAGCTTCGAGGACTATGTCGGCGAACGCGGCCTGGTAAAGCGCGGCAAGAAGAAATGGCGCAGATATGTCTTCGACGTGGTCGAACGGCTCCGTGCCGCGATGCTGCCTGACTATGTCGTCATTGGCGGCGGCAATGTCGACAAGCTCGATGAATTGCCGGCCGACTCCAGGCGCGGCGACAACACACGCGCCTTCGAAGGCGGATTTCGTTTGTGGCGCGACAAGGCGCTGATAGTCTGATATTGTTATTGTTTAATATAGTTGTTCAAAATAACGTGTGATATGATACAAGTCATTGCAGTGCGCAGATTTGCCGATTAGGAATTCCGCGCCACAACAACGCCGCCCGTCCCGTGGATGCACAAAGGACGCTTTAGCATTTTGATTTTGCGCATGATCCTTCGGGGAATCGAATCCGATTTTCAGGTCATTCGCTTTTAGACGGAGAAATAGAGTGATCGACGATAGCAACAGCGCCCGTAAAGACATCGACCTGCTCGAGCTGACCGCTCACATCGTGTCCGCTTACGTCGAGAAGAACCGTTTGCCCGTCTCCGGACTGCCTGACCTCATCGCCAGCGTCAGCGCCTCGATAAGCGGGCTCGGCAAGCCGGTGGCCCCATTGGCTGCTCCGCTGGTTCCGGCGGTCAACCCCAAGAAGTCGGTGACGCCCGATTACATCATCTGCCTCGAAGACGGCAAGAAGTTCAAATCGCTGAAGCGTCACCTCGGTGTGCATTTCGGCCTGACGCCGGACGCCTACCGCGCCAAATGGGGCTTGCCGTCGGACTATCCGATGGTGGCCCCCAACTATGCCGCCTCGCGCTCGCTGCTGGCGAAGTCGATCGGTCTCGGCCGCAAGGCTGCCCCCGTCAAGGCACCTAAGGGCAGGAAGGCCAAGGTTTCAGCCTGAGGCATGTCGCCCAAAAGCATTTCTTCGGGCTTGACCGGGTGCGCAGTGGCTTGGGATAACGCCCTCTTGGGCAAGGACCTATTTCGGCGCTGAGCCAATAGATCGATTGAAGCCTGCCGGCGAATCCGCCTTGGCAGGCTTCATGTTTTTATGGCTTGGATGGGTCGAACGGGTTCGAGGGGAGTGAGCCATGAACTACACCAGAATGGTGATCGAGAAAGAGGCGCCGGAAGAGTACGGCTACGACCGTATCCGCTACAATCTCTCCGAAAGCTCGATCGCCGACCAGAAGCTCTCCGACATCGGCCTGTCGCTGCCTGATCTCACGCTTTTCTATGGTGAGCATCGCGGCGACAAGGCTTTGCGCGCGCAGATATCGGCGCAGCATGCCGGCATTTCATCAGATGATGTCCTGGTCACCGCCGGTGCCGCCGGCGCGCTGTTCATCATCTCGACCTCGCTTTTGTCGGCGAACGACCATCTCGTCGTCATCAGGCCCAACTACGCCACCAACATCGAAACCCCAAGGGCGATCGGCTGCGCCATCAGCTTTGTCGACCTGGCCTTCGAGGAAGGCTTCGCCATCGATGTCGAACGCGTCAAGGCGGCGATACAGCCGAACACCAGGCTGATCAGCGTCACCTGCCCGCACAACCCGACCGGCACGATGATGAGCCGAACCGCGCTCGATGCGCTGGTGGCGCTCGCCGAAAGCAGCAACTGCCATCTGCTGGTCGACGAGACCTACCGCGACCTTTCCTATGGCACGCGGCTGCCGTCGGCGGCATCGCTGAGCCCGAAGGCGATCAGCGTCTCGTCGCTGTCAAAGGCCTTCGGCATCCCCGGCATCCGTATCGGTTGGCTGATCACCAAGGATGCGGAGCTTCAGGAAAAATTCCTCGCCGCCAAGGAACAGATCGGCATTTGCGGCAGCGTCATCGACGAAGGCATTGCGCGCGGCATGCTCGAGCGCCGCGATGCCTTCCTGGCGACGCTGCTACCTGAAATGGCGAAGCGCCGCGACATCGTCCAGGCTTGGATCGACCGCGAGCCGCTGGTCGACTGGGTGCGGCCGGAAGGTGGCGTCGTCGGCTTCCCGCGCCTGAATGTCGGTCCCGGTTTCGACCTCGACCGGTTCTATGTGAACCTGCTGGAGAACCACGGCACCTATGTCGGACCCGGCCACTGGTTCGAGATGGAGAAGCGCTTCTTCCGCGTCGGCTTCGGCTGGCCGACGGAAGCCGAATTGAAGGGTGGCCTCGACGCCATCTCCGTCGCGCTGCGGCGGTAAATTTCCCATGCGGCCGATCGACTAGGCCGAAATTTTCTTGATCCGGAACCGTTTTTGGCGCACATGCCGCTGCGAACTGAGCTAAAAGTTCCGCCAGCCGGACCAGCGCCCAACGTGGAAGTGCCCCGCCAGCTGATGCCATCACAACGGGGCCTCTTAAATCCATGACAGCCGAACAGATATCGCCGGACCAGCGCTACGCCGCGTTCCGCCATCGCTCCTTCCTGAGCTATTGGGCGGCGCGTTTCCTCACCACATTCGCCACCATGATCGTGTCTGTGGCGGTCGGCTGGCAGATGTACGATTTGACCCGCGACCCGCTCGACCTCGGCCTAGTCGGCATCGTCCAGTTCCTGCCGTCGCTGCTTCTGGTGCTGGTCACCGGTGTCGTCGCCGACCGCTTCGGGCGTCGGCTGATCATGGCGCTGGCGGTGGTGGTGGAGGCGGGCTGCGCGCTGACGCTGCTGCTTCTGACGTTGCGCGGCATCAGCGGACCACTGCCGATCTTCGCCGTGCTCGCCATGTTCGGCGTCGCCCGCGCCTTCTTCGGCCCGGCCTCCGCCTCGCTGTTCGCCAATCTGGTGCCGCCTGAGGATTTCGCCAACGCCATCGCCTGGAATTCGTCGGCCTGGCAGACGGCGACCATCGTCGGTCCGGTCGCTGGCGGCCTGCTCTACGGCGTGTCGCCGGAAGTGGCCTACGGCACCGCCGCTGTCCTGATGCTTGTGTCCGGGCTGCTGATCTTCACCATCCCGAAACCGTCGCAGCGCACCGAGACGGAAAAGCCGACGATGGAGCATCTGTTCGGCGGGTTCAGCTATATCTGGAGCGAGAAGATCGTGCTGGGCGCCATCTCGCTCGATCTGTTCGCGGTGCTCCTGTCCGGCGCCTCGGCGCTGCTGCCGGTCTACGCGCGCGACATCCTCCAGCTCGGTCCTTGGGGGCTCGGCCTGCTGCGCTCGGCGCCAAGCGTCGGCGCCATCTGCGTCGCTATCTGGCTGGCCGGGCATCCGCTCCGCAACCACGCCGGCATGATCATGCTGGCTTCCGCCGCGTCATTCGGCGCCTTCACCGTGCTGTTCGGCCTTTCGACCATCACCTGGCTGTCGATCGCAGCCCTTGCCTTCCTTGGCGCCACCGACATGTTCAGCGTCTATATCAGGGAAACCCTGATCCAGCTGTGGACGCCCGATGAGGTGCGCGGCCGCGTCAACGCCGTCAACCAGGTCTTCGTCGGAGCTTCCAACGAGGTCGGCGAATTCCGGGCCGGTACGATGGCAGCGTTGATCGGCACGGTGCCGGCCGTCGTGGTCGGCGGCGTCGGCGCGATCGTCGTCGCCGGATTGTGGGTGGTGTTGTTCCCTCAACTACGCAGGGTGCGCCATCTCAGCGGGCGCAATTGACGCGCTCTATCGAGCGGCCGGCTTGCCGAAGATCAGACGCAGGAACTCGTCCAGCCATCGCTTGAGATGCATGTCCCAGATCAGCCGGCCGCCGAGATGATCGCGGCCGGGCTGCGCGCCGGGCAGCTCGAAGCGATGCGCGCCGCGCACCACCCAGCGCTGCATCATCACCCTGGTCAGCTCGCCATGGAACTGGATGCCCCAGGCATTGTCACCATAGCGGAAGGCCTGATTGGGATAGGTCTCGGCCGTCGCCAGCAGCGTTGCGTCCCTGGGTAGCGAAAAGCCCTCGCGGTGGAACTGATAGGCCATCTCAGGCCAATGCATCAGTTGCTTGCCGGCTTCGGTCGCCTTCAGCGGATACCAGCCGATCTCGACCAGCCCTTCGCCGTGACCCTCGACCTTGCCGCCGAGATGGTTGACCAGCATCTGTGCGCCAAGGCAGATGCCGAGGCACGGCCGGTTCTCCCTCAGCGGTATTTCCAGCCAACTGGTCTCGCGGCGGACGAATTCATCTTCGTCATTGGCACTCATCGGACCGCCGAACACCACCGTGCCGGCATGACCGTCCAGCGTGTCCGGCAAAATGTCGCCCAGCGGCGGACGTCGGACGTCGAGATCGAAACCCTCTTCCAGCAGCATATGGCCGACGCGCCCGGGGCTCGAATTCTCCTGATGCAGCACGATCAGTATCTTCGGCTTCGAACTCGTCCGGCGCGGCATGGGAAGGCGAAAATCCTATTCGTCGCTCGATGTTCCGGTGGCGCCAGGTGCAAGTGCGGCCGCCTTGCGGCGCGCCTCGACACGGTCGCGGCGTTCGACGCCGATCAGCTCGGCGACGCGCCAGACAGTGTTGTCCTCCAGCTCGTGCAACTCGCCATCGGCATAGACGATCTCCCACATCAGGCCGATGAAGGCCTTGCGCGCATCGGCATCGAGATGGCGCTTCAAGACACTGGTGAAGGCATAGAGGTCGATCGCCTCATTGTCGGCCCGCTCGCCGGCGGCGACAAGCGCTTCGAGTTCGGCGCCGCTGATCGAGTAGCTCTGCGCCAGCACCGCCTTGAATCGCTCCCATTCGACATCCTGGCGCACGCCATCGGCGTTCATCACATGGTAGAGCAGCGCCGAAGCCGCAACGCGGGGATCGTCCGTACTGGAATGCGCGCCAGCGCCGGACGGCAAATCCCTGAGAAATGACAGAACGCGTTCAAACATAGATCCATTCCTCAGAGCATGATGCCGAAAAGTGTGAAGCGGTTTTCTCGGACAAACGGGACCCGTTTGTCCAGACATCATGCTCTTTTTCCTTGAGTCAGAGGGGCCTGGCGGCCGGCCCAATTCAAAACAACCGAAACCGGCGTGGCGATTTTTCCGCTTCCTCGTCCGGATCGACGCCGGGATCGTCCGGCAGCCGCGTATGTTCCTCGGCCGGCTCGACGCCCTCGGCATCGGTCGGCACCGCGGCGAAGGCCGCCGCCGTGATCGGCCTGACATGATCCTCTTGGCTCTCTGTGTCCTTATCCGCGCTCCCGGCCGGACGGATTTCATCGATCACCTCGACCGGCCTCTTCTCGCTCGTCGGCTTTGCCAGTGCTTCAACGACCGGCGCCGCACTGGCCGGTGCATCGTCATGGCTGTCGATCAACTGGCCGAGACGCTCCATCGGGGCGCGCCACTCGAAGGCATCTAGCCGACCCGTGATCGGCGATACCGGCGCCCAGCGTTCCGACACCACGCCGTCGGCGACCCAGGCCGGATCGCGCGGCGCCCGTACCGCCCTCGACAGCAGCTGCCGCACCTTACCCTGGTCGCCGGTCTCGGCCTCCTCGATGTCCGCGAGCAGCAGATAGGCGCCCTCGCGGCGGTCCATCCGGATCGCGGCCTCGGCCTCGCGGCGGGCGGTCGAGAAGTCCTGCGCGTCGAGTGCGGCGCGCGCCACCGTCATCGACGATTCGGCGTGGTTCTTCTTCATCTCCTGCAGCTTCTTCGCCCGGTTGAGGCGGTCGAGCACGGCGTCACCCGGCCTTGCATGTGTATAGAGCTCGGCGACCTCAGGGTGCGGCTCGGCCTTCCACGCCGCCTCGAGGATCTTTGAGCCCTTGCGCACGTCGTTCTGCTTGAACAATGCCGCGGCGGCGGCAACGGCGGCGGGCGCGAAGTCCGGCCGAAGCCGGTTGGCCTCGATCGCCGCGGTTCTGGCGGCAGCGGGATCGCTGTCGGCGAGCGCCTGCGCCTTGGCGGTCAACAGCACGGCGCGGCGGCGATTGGCGGCTTCGCGCTCGATCTGCCGTGTCGCCTTCTGCGCGTCGACCAGTTTCAAGGCACCGTCCCAGTCGCCGCGCGCCGTCAACTCTTCCAGCGTCGATTCGGCGGCCCAGGCCAGCTGCGGCGCCACCGCCGCGGCGCGGCCGGCGTAGTGTCTGGCGGCGTTGCGGTCGCCGAGCCGTTCAGCTTCGAGATAGAGCCCGCGCAGGCCAAGCAGCCGCATTTCGGGATCGTCGAGCATGCTCTCGAATTTCTGCCGCGCTCCTTCATGATCGCCTTCGAGCAGCGACGCCTGCGCCTCCAGCAGATGGATCAGCGGTTCCTGGTCGGAACGGATCAGCTTGGCCGCTTCCTTGGTCTTCTTGCGGGCCAGCGCCCCGTCACCGGCGCCGGCGGCGATCATGCCGGTCGACAGCGCCTGATAGCCGCGATCGCGACGGCGGACGCGGAAATAGCGCGAGATGGTGTAGGGGCTGTTCCACAGCGACTTGAGCAGCCACCACAGGATCATCACCGCGGCGACGACCGCGACGACAGCCACCGCCGCCACCATCAGGCTGACCTGGTATTGATAGCCGCTGAAGGTGACGACCATGTCGCCCGGACGGTCGGCCAGCCAGGCAAAGCCCAGTCCGAGCGCGAAAACGACGATGAGGAAGCCCAGCAGGCGGATCATTCTGTTGCCCTCATGCCTTCATCGCGCCGGAGATCAGTGCGTCGACCTGCGTTTCGACTTCGATGCGTGCCTTCAGTTTGCCGGCAAAGTCGGCGCCGGCAGCCTTGGCGGCTTGCGGCAGCGTGTCATATTCACTGAGTGCCTTGGCGTAGTCGCCCTGTTTGACCGCCGCTTCCATCCGCGCGACGATCTCGGGCGCACCAGCACCTTCGACAGCGCCGATCGGCCTGACCTTCACCAGCGATTCGGCGCTCGACAAAAGGTTCTGCAGGAAGCCGGCATTCTCATCGACAGGGGTTGCCGCGGCGACCATGGCAGTGGCGGCGGCATCTGTCTGCGAGGCGATCTCGGTGCGGGTGGAGACGCCCTTTTCAGCATAGGGGCGCAAGGTCGCAAGCTGCGGCGCGTCCGGTGAAATCGCGGCGAGGGTTTCGAGTTCGGCCGCAAACGGCCCGCCACGCTCGAGCGCCGCCTTCAATGCCGACGCGGCGATGGCGAGCGCGATCTTCGGCTGTCCGGCCGTCGCTTCTACCTTGCCGGAAAGTTGCGACACCGACTGCTCCAATGCGGTGAGCCTGCCATCTTGCGCTGTCATCGCCGCGCCTGTCGACTTCACCAGTGTATCGAGGCCGGCCAGTTTTTCGTTGAGCGGGCCGAGATCGACCGGCGCCGTGCCGCCTGCCTTGCCAAGTGCTGCGACCTCCGATTCAATCTGCTTGATCCTGTCGCCCAGTGCGGCGAGCCCGGCAGTGTCGCCAGCTCCGCCGGATTCGACCGCCGATTTCAGCGCCGCGACATCGGCCCTGACCTGCTCCAAGCCTGAAGACAGCCCGACTATCTTGGCTGCTGCATCGCTGTTGCCGCCAGCTTCCTTCAAGCCGGCGATTTCGCTCTTCAGCGAAGCGATCTCGACATTGACGCCCTCGAGCGAGACACCGGCATTGGAGCCCGGCGCACCGAGCAGGCCTGCAAACTGCAGCCCGCCCGCGCCGACCAGCGCAATGACACCGCCGATGACACCGGCAGCGATGCCGTTGAAGCCGCCACGCCTTGCCGGGGGCGGTACCATTTCCTCGTCCCGCGCCTCGGTTTTGGCTTTGTTGCCGTCGGTCTGCGTGCGCTTCGCCGATGCGTCCTCGAAATTGTAGTCGAAGGCTTTGGTTTTGCCGGCCGGCGCGTCGGACGATCCGGGATCGTTGGACGATTCGGGACCGTCGAATGATCCGGGATAGGGGAGCTCAGCCTCACTACTGCCCTTGCCCGCCGCCGCTGGCTGCTCCGATTCGGCGTGGGCGTCGGCATGCTCCCAAGGCTCGAGGTCGGTTTGGTCGGCATGCACCGGCTCATCGGGGCCCTCAGCCTGCGAAGCGTTCTCTGCTTCCTCAGCCTTCGCCTCGTCTGTCTGAGCCCTGGCTGCATCCTCGTCGACGACGCGTGAAACGGCGCCTGGCTCCAGATCGATGGTCACCGGCTCGCGGCGGCTTTTCGAGTGTCGCATCTTCGGCGTCTTGACCATGCCTGGCTCCGCACAATTCGCTTCGTCTCAACGCCTTGCGGCGCACGATGGTTCAGAAAAGGGGTCTAGCACATCACCAAGCGGTGAAAAGGGGCGGTGTGATGACGCGGCTCAGAGCCGCGCCTGCAAAAGAGCCAGCAGGGCTTCCTCGTCAGGCTGCGCGGCAACGCGCGTTCTTTCGCCGGCGACATCGTCGAGCGCTGCCGCGATGCGGGCGGAAAGAGCAAAAAACCACGTCTTTTCAAATAGCCCTTGCAGAGCGGGCTGCCTGGCCAGCACCTGCATCGCGGCGGCCGCCTTGGTTGAATAGAGCAGCACCGCGTCGACAGGTTGGCCAGACAAACGCTCAAGGATGGCTTCGTCCGAGTAACCCACCGCTGGTGTGTCATAAGTCTCGACAGCGTGGACTTGAACGCCCGCCGTCTGCAGCCTCTGTTCGAATGCCGGAAAGCGCACGCGCCCGCAGAGATAGGCAATCGTCTTGCCTGAGTGGTCGCCAGCAAGTCTGTCGGCGAGACCTTCGGCATTACCTGGGCCTTCACTGACAGACAAAAACCCCGCTTCGCGCGCGGCTTGCGCCGTCCTTTTGCCGACGGCATGGCAAGGCAACGCGGCGAACGCCGCGATGATTTCCTTCGGCGCATGGCGCACGGCATTGGCGCTGGTGACGGCCACGGCGACGGCATCGTCTGGAACCACTCCGCCATCGACCGCCAAAGCCACCGTTTCGGTCAAGGGCAACAGGATTGGCTGGAACCCTGTCTCCTTAAGTTGCCGCGCGGTGCGCGAGGCGCCTGGTTCCGGTCTCGTCACCAGGACGCGACGCATTTCAGAGCCAGCCGTCGAAGAACTTTTCGCCGGCTTTGGCCCGCACCGTCCGCGCGGCTTCATCGCCGATGCGGGCGGCGTCCTGCGCCGGTCCCTGCAGCTCGACCGTGTGCGACTGCGCGCCGTCGGGCGAGATGATCAGTCCGGCGAACGACAGTTTTCCGGCCTCGATCGTCGCATAACCAGCGATCGGCGTGCGGCAGGAACCGTCGAGCGCCGCCAGGAAGGCGCGTTCGCAGGCCAGCGCCTGACCGGTCGGCACATCATGGATAGCCGCCAGCATCTTTTCGACGTCGCGGTCGCCGATACGGGTCTCGATGCAGATCGCGCCTTGCCCCGGCGCCGGCGGGAAGATGTCGAGCGGTATCAGGTCGGTGACGACATGCTCGAGCCCAAGCCGCTTCAACCCTGCATAGGCGAGGATGGTGCCGGCGGCGACGCCTTCGTCGAGCTTGCGCAGCCGCGTCTGCACGTTGCCGCGGAACATCACCACGTCGAGATCGGGCCGCATGCGGCGGATCAGCGCCTGCCGCCGCAGCGACGACGAGCCGACTTTCGCTCCCTGCGGCAGTTCGGCGATCGTCTTCGCCGCCTTGCCGACAAAGGCGTCGCGCGCGTCCTCGCGCGGCAGGAAGGCGGACAATTCGAGACCGTCGGGCAGCTGAGTCGGCATGTCCTTCGACGAGTGCACGGCGATGTCGATCCGGCCCGCCAGCAGCGCCTCCTCGATCTCCTTGGTGAACAAGCCCTTGCCGCCGGCTTCCGACAGCGGCCGATCCTGGATGCGGTCGCCGCTGGTCGAGATGACGACGATTTCGAACGCCTCTGCCGGCATGCCGTGCGCGGCCATCAGCCGCGCCTGCGTTTCATGCGCCTGTGCCAGCGCCAGCGGACTGCCGCGTGTTCCGATTCTCAAGGTTGTTTGCATGGCGCGCGGTCCGTGATACCCCCGGCCTGAGCATTTTGCAGCCAAGTGAAGCCACTTGGCGTCGCAGAAATGCGGCTAAAGTAACCGAGGCCTTTTCAGGCCCTTCTCCTAGCGGGGAAAGGCCTGACAGACAATCTCTTGGGATAGCGACGAATTGATCCGCATTCTTGGCATAGAGACGAGTTGCGACGAAACCGCAGCCAGCGTCGTGGCGGTAGACGGCGACGCCGCGCCAAAAATCCTGTCCAATATTGTACTTAGCCAGATCGAGGAACATGCCGCATTCGGCGGCGTGGTGCCGGAGATCGCGGCTCGCGCCCATGTCGAGGCGCTGGACGGCATCATCGAGGCGGCGCTTGCCGATTCGGGCGTCTCGCTCGCTGACATCGATGCGATCGCCGCGACCGCCGGTCCTGGCCTGGTCGGCGGGCTGATCGTCGGGCTGATGACGGCCAAGGCGATCGCCGCCGCGGCCAACAAGCCGCTGATCGCCATCAACCATCTCGAAGGTCATGCCTTGACGGCACGGCTGACCGACGGGCTCGATTTTCCCTATCTGCTGCTGCTGGTCTCCGGCGGCCATACGCAGATTCTCGCCGTGCGCGGCGTCGGTGACTATCAGCGCTGGGCAACCACCATCGACGACGCGCTCGGCGAGGCCTTCGACAAGACGGCCAAGATGCTCGGCCTGCCCTATCCCGGCGGACCGAATGTCGAGAAGGCGGCACAGACCGGCAATGCCTCACGCTTTGTCTTTCCGCGTCCGATGAAGGGCTCGGCACAGCCCGATTTCTCCTTCTCCGGATTGAAGACCGCCGTGCGCCAGGCGGCGACGGCGATTGAGCCCTTGAGCGACCAGGATGTCGCCGACATCTGTGCCTCGTTCCAGGCGGCGGTCGCCGATGCGCTGGCCGACCGCGTTTCTCGCGCGCTGGCCCGCTTTCGAGAAACATTTCCCGCCACCAAGACTCCGGCGCTGGTCGTTGCCGGCGGCGTCGCCGCCAACCGTACGATCAAGGTCATGCTTGAGCGGCTCTGCGCCGAATCCGGCTTCACCTTCATTGCGCCGCCGCTAAAGCTTTGCACCGACAATGCGGCGATGATCGCCTGGGCCGGCATCGAGCGGCTGCGCCAAGACATGGCGCAGGAGAACGGCTTCGATTTCGTGCCGCGCTCGCGCTGGCCACTGGATAGCATCTCGACGCCGATGGTCGGCGCCGGCCGGCGCGGAGCCAAGGCATGACCGAGGGGGCAATGAGCGGCAACGACACAGCGCCAACCGGCTGGCGCGTTGCCGTGCTCGGCGGCGGGGCTTGGGGCACTGCCTTGGCGCTGGCCATGCTTCGCGCCGGTCATTTCGTCCGCCTTTACGCGCGCGACCCGGAGACCGTCGCCGCGATCGACCGCGGCGAAAATCCACGCTATCTGCCGGGCATTATGCTCCAGGCCGGCATCGTGGCGACGAGCAACATCCAAGCCGCGCTCGACGGCGCCGATTGCGTGCTGGCGGTGACACCGGCGCAGTCGCTGCGGGCTACGCTGGCGGCAGCGAAGGACCATATGCCGGCCGGCATCCCGCTCGTTCTCTGCGCCAAGGGCATCGAGGGCGATACAGGCGCCTTGCTGTCGGCAATCGTCGAAGAAATCCTGCCGCAAAATCCGGTCGCGGCCCTGTCGGGCCCAAGCTTCGCCACCGATGTCGCCCGCGGCCTGCCGACGGCCGTGGTCGTCGCCGCCCGCGACGAGGCTCTCGCCGCCGATCTCGCAGCCCGCTTTTCGGCCGAGAACCTGCGCTGTTATTCGAATGACGACTTGATCGGCGTCGAAATCGGCGGCGCCTTGAAGAACGTCTTTGCCATCGCCGCGGGTGCTGTCACCGGCGCCGGGCTCGGCGCCAGCGCCCAGGCCGCCATGGTGACGCGCGGCTTTGTCGAACTGCGCCGCATCGGCGCCGCCTTCGGCGCCAGGCCCGAAACCTTGATGGGGCTTTCCGGCCTTGGCGACCTGCTGCTCACCTGCTCATCCACCCAGTCGCGCAATTTCGCCTATGGGCTGGCGCTCGGGCAAGGCAAGCCTCTTGCCGGATTGCCGCTGGCCGAAGGCGTGCCGACGGCGGCGATCGCTGCCCGCATCGCCATAGAGCACAATATCGACGCGCCGATCATTGCCGCGGTCGCTGCCATACTGGACGGCGCTATCACCATCCGGCAGGCTGTGACGGCCTTGATGACCCGGCCGCTGAAGACCGAAACCAACGATTGATCCCACGACATCGATCCAACGACCAGGAGAGAGACCATGCTGTTTGCTGTGATTTGCAAGGACAAGCCGGGAAGTCTGCAGGTGCGCCTTGACACGCGGCCCGAGCATATCGCCTTCCTGGAAGGCCTGAATGGCGACAAGAAACTGGCTTTTGCCGGTCCGTTCCTTGACGCCGAAGGCAAGCCCAATGGCAGCCTCGTCGCCATCGAAGCGCCCGACATGGCGGGTGCACAGGCCCTTTCAGCCGCCGACCCCTACGCCAAGGCCGGCCTGTTCGAGAGCGTCGAAATTCGCCCCTGGAACTGGACGTTCAACAAGCCGGCGGCTAGTTAATTCCGATCGCCGGCGAGCGACCCCTAGGAGGAGAAAAGACATGAACTACTGGCTGTTCAAATCCGAACCTTCGGTCTTCTCCTTCGAGGCGTTGAAGGCCAAGGGCAAGGCCGGTACGCAATGGGATGGCGTGCGCAACTACGCCGCACGCAACAACATGAAGGCGATGCAGATCGGCGATCTCGGCTTCTTCTATCATTCCAACGATGGGTTGAACGTGGTCGGCATCGCCGAGGTCTGCGCGCTGGCCCATCCCGACACCACGTCGGATGATCCGCGCTGGGAATGCGTCGACATCCGCGCCGTCAGGGATGTGCCGAACCCGCCGACGCTGGAAGAGATCAAGGCCAATCCAAAGCTTGCGGACATGGCTCTGGTGCGGCTCGGGCGGCTTTCCGTGCAGCCGGTGACGCCGGCCGAATGGAAGGAAGTCTGCCGCATGGGCGGCTTGACTCCGGCTCCGTGACGGCGCTGACGCCGAACAGCGCCAAACAATTCATTCTCGACAACACGGCGCTGATGGCGCCGCCGCACGCGCCGGAAATCCTGCTTCATCTTGCTGATGAAGCACATGAATTGTGGCAGCGGACTGAGGACGAGTTGGTCGAGATCGGCCTGCCGCCGCCCTTCTGGGCCTTTGCCTGGGCCGGCGGCCAAGGCCTTGCCCGCTATATCCTGGACAATCCCGGCGCCGTGCGGGGCAAGCGCGTCCTCGACTTCGCCTCCGGCTCCGGCCTTGTCGCCATCGCCGCCGCCAAGGCCCGCGCTGCCAAGGTGATCGCAGCCGACATCGATCCGTTCTGTGCAACCGCGATTTGTCTCAATGCCGAGGCCAACGACGTCAAAATCGAATTCCTCGGCACGGATTGCATCGGCACTGATGCGGGATGGGACATGATCCTGGCCGGCGACGTTTTCTACGACAGGTCCTTCGCCGACCGGCTGATGCCGTGGTTCTCAACCCTAGTGGCGCGCGGCGCCGAGATTCTTGTCGGCGACCCCGGCCGGTCGTATATGCCGAAGTCCGGGCTGGAACCCTTGGCGGTCTATGAAGTGGCCGTCACACGGGCTCTGGAGGATGCGCTGGTCAAGCGCACGACGGTCTGGCGCTTTGCTTGACGCCATCGCCGAACAGGCGTTCCATCATATCCGCATCTGGAGGGGGACTCATGGATTTTTCAGCAGTGAACTGGCTGGCGGTGATCGCCGCCGCAATCGTGGCATGGCTGTTCGGCGCCGCCTGGTACATGGGCCTGAGCAAGCCATGGCTGAAAGCCGCCAAACTTGACCCGGCCACTATGAAAAAATCGCCTCTGCCCTTCGTGATCAGCTTCATCGCCGAACTGGTCATGGCGTACATATTGGCGCTTGTCGTCGGCGCGATAACGGGCGGCGAGCCGACATTGCTCGCCGGGCTGATCTTCGGCTTCGTGCTTTGGCTGGGCTTTGTCGCCACAACGCTCTCGGTCAACCATCGCTACGAGAATTTCGGCTGGGATCTGACCCTCATCGACGGCGGCCATTGGCTCGGCGTGCTGCTGATCATCGGCGCCGTGATCGGCTGGTTCGGCGCCGCGGCAGCTTGACAGCCTGCCGCAATCTCAGGTCCGCGCCTTGGCGACTTCCTCGAGAATCCAATCGCGAAAGGCGACGATACGCGGATCGTCGGCGGTACTCTCGGGATAGACCAGGAAATACGCGAACTCGGGCGCTACCCGCAGGCCGAGTTCAAAAGGTTGCACCAGCCTTCCCTGGGAAAGGTCGTTCGCCACCATGGCGAAATCGGCGAGTGCGACGGCATTGCCGTCGAGCGCCGCCTGAACGGCATCTGTCGAGTTTTTGAACACGACGGTTCGGCTGTCGTCGAAATCGTTGACACCGGCGGCCGCCATCCACATCCGCCAGTTCGGCCATGTCACGCCTTGTCGCGACCATTCGATATGGGCAAGCGTGTGATTGAAGAGATCGCGCGGCTCGCGCAGCGGCGGACCGGAGGTCAACAGGCTCGGGCTGCACACCGGAATGAGGATGTTGTCGAACAGCCGGTGGGCGCGAAGTCCCGGGTATTTGCCGGCACCAAAGCGGATGCCGACATCGATGTCATCAAGTTCGAAATCCCGCAGTTCATAGGCGATGTCGAATCTCAGCTCGATATGGGGCTGAAGCTTGCGAAAATCGTCGACGCGACGCATCAGCCATTTTGACGCGAACTGTGCGTCGAGCGTCACCTTCAAAAGGGCCGTGCCGCGCGTCAGCTTGTGCGCCCGCGAAATGGCCCGGCCTAGCAGGTCGAGCGCGTCGGTGGAGGCCTCGAACAGCACAGCGCCCGCCTCGGTTAGCCGGATGGTGCGGCTGGTGCGTGTAAAGAGCACCAGTCCGAGCTGATCCTCGATTTCCTTGATCTGGTGGCTGACGGCGGCTGGCGTTAGGCCCAGCTCATCGGCGGCCCGGGTGAAATTGAGGTGCCGGGCCGCTGCTTCCAGCGTCCTCAAGGCGCGAGTTCCGGGCAGCAGACGGGTCATCCTATCCTCAAAGAAAACTTGATGATCCAGAGAAAACTACTCGTTTCTCACAGTAATTTCAATATGGCATGATCCAGCCATCGAAGCATTATCAAGCCGGACTTGATGTCCGGAGAGAACGGATCACCCTATGTCCATCATCGCTTTGAATTCATCGACACGCCGTCCGGCCTGGCTGACGGAGGCCCTTGACTGGCTGCGCCATGCCCGGGTCGCGATCAATCTCCCGCACCAGAACGTCGAAGACCTGTCGGATCGGCAGCTGCGCGACGTCGGCGCCAGGCGCAAGGACGTTGCACGCGCCATGGACCGCGAAATGGGCCGCCTCGGCCTTCTCGACATCGGCTGGCAAAGGAATAAGCAAACAGGCAGTAAGGAATAGGGGAGTAAAGCGGCGCCGACGCGCATACTACTCCCTACTCCCTACTCCCTACTCCCTACCTCACCACCCTCACCACCGTCCGATCCGACAGCAGCGGCAAAAGCCGCGCCATGGTTCGCGCCGTCACCGCCACGCAGCCTTGCGTCGGCGTGAAGCCGGGGCGCGCCAGGTGGAAGAAGATAGCGCTGCCGCGGCCGCGCCGGCGTGGCGCCACGTTCCAGTCGAGCACCAGGCAGGCATCGTAGAGCCGGTCGTCGCGCCGCATGCGTTCGTGGCTGGCACCATAGGGGATCTTGACCGGCCTGTTGTAATTGCGGTCGTCAGGCACTTCGCACCAGCCCAGATCAGGCCCGATCGGCGTCATCGTCAGACGGGTCTTGCGGCCGCTGGAGAACTGATCTCCTCGGAAATATCCCGACAGGATCCGCATCGAGGCCAGCGGCGTGGCGCCGTCGCCTTCGCGCTTGTCGGCCGAGATACCGCCGCCCCCCAGCGCGCACGCAAACACCGTTTTGCCAGCCTGCAGCAGGCCCTGGCTTGGATGGCCGGGCCTGGCCCGCACGGTCAGCACGCGCAGCCCTTTTCGCAAAATTGCGCCGGCTGCATTGCGATCGTGTTTTTTCTTGTATGATCGTGCCACGGAACAAATCACTGTGATCGGCTGTTGTGCCGGTCAGCTTCCGCATAAACAGGCAGCGGTCAACTGAATTTTCTTTTCAAAACAACGGATTGATCCATGACTTCACGCACCATTCTAATCGTCGATGACGATGACGACCTGCGCGGCACCCTGGTCGAGCAATTGTCCCTTTACGAGGAATTCGACGTGCTGCAGGAATCGACTGCGGCAAAAGGTGTCGCAACTGCCCGCGGCGGCCTCATCGATCTGCTCATCATGGATGTCGGGCTGCCCGACATGGATGGCCGCGAAGCGGTAAAGATCCTGCGCAAGGGCGGCTACAAGGCGCCCATCATCATGCTCACCGGCCACGACACCGATTCGGACACGATCCTTGGCCTCGAAGCCGGCGCCAACGACTATGTGACGAAGCCGTTCCGTTTCGCTGTGCTGCTCGCGCGCATTCGCGCGCAATTGCGCCAGCATGAGCAGAGCGAGGACGCCACTTTCTCGGTTGGGCCTTACACCTTCAAGCCCAGCCAGAAACTGCTGATCGACCCGCGCGGCGGCAAGGTGCGGCTGACGGAGAAAGAGGCTTCGATCATCAAATATCTCTATCGCGCCGACCAGAAGGTGGTGACGCGCGACGTGCTGCTCGAGGAAGTGTGGGGCTACAATTCCGGCGTCACCACGCACACGCTGGAAACTCATGTCTACCGGCTACGCCAGAAGATCGAGCGCGATCCTTCCAATGCGGAAATTCTTGTGACAGAAAGCGGTGGCTACAAGCTGGTTCCTTAAACATTTCATTATCCAATGAGCGGTCTGGGCGGGACTGCTGTCGGGTGCGATCCTGTCGGAGGGGGATTCAAGGATCGACTCGTGAAGGAGGGATTGGACTGACCGTTCGGGGACACAGCTAGATGGCGCTGGATGACGACATCCGCATCCTGTCCGCCGTGAGGCTCTTCGAGGGCTTCACGCAGGAACAATTGCGCCTGCTCGCCTTTGGCGCCGAGAACACCAGGCTGCTTGCCAACCACAAGCTTTACCGCGAGGACGACGAGGCCGATTCGGCCTATATCGTGGTCAGCGGGCGTATCGTCCTCTATCGGGAGCAGGATGGCGAACGCATCCCGATCGGCACCGCCGGCCCCGGCACGATCCTGAGCGAACTGGCCTTGATCGCCGACACCAATCGGCTGACCAGCGCATCGGCCGAAATCGATTCCGAAGTGATCCGGCTCAGCCGCAAGATGTTCCGCCGCATCCTGGAGGAATACCCCGAGGTCGCGGTGCAGTTGCACCAGCGAATCCTGGAGGATTTCCAGGCGATGATCCGCCGCATCGAAGAGCTGGCGCCACGCTTCACCGGGTGAGTTGGAGCGCAGATATACGGGCTGACCGTACCGCCGCCCTGACCTGAGGGTTCCGTTGACAGGCAACAGGTGAAATCCTACAGAACCCCTCGAAGGCGGGCGGCCTAACAGGCACCGCCACCACCAGGCTCCTGGGGGAGCGAGGCATGCTGCCAGCTCGGTATGAGACGATCATCCTGTATGCCCGCAACGACGCGTTCGGCGACGGATTGATCCGGATTCCGGCTTTGCGCGCCGCCAGAACCGCGTTCCCCGATAGTTTTATCGTCTACGGAACCACCGGCTCGTCGTCCCTTGAACATGTCCTCGATCGCCATGCCGGCCACTTGGTCGATGCGATCAATGTACGGACACCTCTGGCGCATCTGGTCGCCAGCCACCGCAAGGGTCCGGGGAGATTGGCCGTTGTCGATTTTCGCATCTCGGCGCGTTGGCTGCTCCAGGCCTCGGCGTCGCTGCTCGGCCGCGGGATCGCCTATGAAGCGAACTTTCCGGGTTTCGCTCTTTCCTGGCGCCCTGGCCAAAGGTCGGAAGCACGACCCGAGCACAATGCATGGCGTTACCACCGCCTCATCGAGCGACTTGCGGGGAAACGGTTGCCTTTCGACCATCGGCTGGAGCCCACCCCGGCCGCGCGGGCGGCGGCTAGGGGCCTGGCGGAGGGTAAGCATGCTCCCTTGATCGTTGTCGCGGCGCATGGCGACGGCGGCAAACGCATGACGGCGGATCAGGTTGTCGCTATCTCCGACAGCTTGATCGCCGACGGGGCAAATCTTCTCTATGTGAAAACCCCGGGGGACGGCCCTGATGTGACAGAACTGGCCCAACGCGTGCCGAAGCTGCAACTTGTCGATTCCGGCACGGTCGAGGGTGTCGATGTCAGCGATGTTCTGCTGGCGCTCGGAGAGTTTGCCGATCTCTACATTGGCGCCGAAGGCGGCACGGCACATCTCATGGCGACGGTGATGACGCCGATGGTCATCGTCAGTGGCGGCGCCAACATGGCCCGTTGGCGGCCGCTTTCCAACTGCGTGGACGTGATCGAGTCTCGGCATGCGAGTCCATCCGGCCTGGTCGCCAATGTCCCGGCGCCGAAAATCATCGAGGCGGCCCAGCGGATGCTGGCGACGCGCCGCCGCGACCACCCCTACCTGCTGGATCACGCGGCAGGCGTATCAGCGCCGCAATTTCGGGACAACGACACGCGCAAGGACAAAGACTTGAAGCGCGTCGTTTGAATCCGTCTGGCGCGCTTTGGGGTGTGTTTGAGATTCAGATCAGGCCGCGTCGAAAAGGGCGGGTTCCGAGTGAAAGCACCGGTTGTACAGGAGGCCGTCATTTGCAGTCCGGCGGCCTCACTTGAATATAGACACACCTAATCCAGATCGAACCGCGCGATGACAGGCACATGGTCCGACGGGCGCTCCCAGCCGCGCGCCAGGCGCAGGATCTCGTAGCCGGAAAAGCTGGGCACCAGATTTGGCGACGACCAGACATGGTCGAGCCGCCGGCCACGGTTAGACGCTTCCCAATCCTGCGCTCGGTAGCTCCACCAAGTGTAGAGCTTCTGCTCAGGCGGCACGTTGAGCCGCATCAGGTCGGTCCAGTTGCCGGCGAGGCGCATCGCTTCGAAATTTTCCGTCTCGACCGGCGTGTGGCTGACGACGTTGAGCAGTTGCTTGTGCGACCAGACGTCGTGTTCGAGCGGCGCTATGTTGAGGTCGCCGACCAGTACCGAGCCGGACACCTCGTCATGTTCTGCCCGGATGGCATTCATCTCGGCGACGAAATCGAGTTTGTGCTTGAACTTCCTGTTGATGACGGGATCCGGTTCGTCGCCACCGGCCGGAACGTAGAAATTGTGCAGCAGGATCGCCTTTCCGCCGGCTCGCACCGTCACCGAGAGGTGCCGGCTGTCCTCGATTTCGCAGAAACGCCGCTTCTCGACCACCTCGATCGGCCGCCGCGCCACCGTCGCGACGCCGTGATACCCCTTCTGGCCATGGAAGGCGATGTGCTCGTAGCCGAGCTTGCGGAAGGCTTTTTCGGGAAACAGCTCGTCCGGAACCTTGGTTTCCTGCAGGCAGAGCACGTCAGGCGCATGCTCGACGAGCAGGCGTTCGACGATCGGCATGCGCAGCCGAACGGAGTTGATGTTCCAGGTGGCGATGGAGAAGGGCATTGGCAATCCAGGACAGCGTGTAACCGGCCAGAACCGAAGGGTCCCGGCGGGGAAGACGCCTTTTGACGGAGTCAGCCCGGGAAATTGCCAGCCGCGGGCGGCAAAGACAAGCCGGGCAACGCCCGACGAGGCGCGGCCCGCTGCTTTCCACAGCTATAACGACAGGCTTAGCGCGGCCTGTTGGTGTTGAGCTCGCGGTTCGCCGTGTAGTCGATGGCAAAAGTGTCAGGCGCGAAGCTGACGCCTTCCTTGGTGTTGAAGATCATCACCGTCGTATCCTTGCCCTGCGCGTCGGTGATCGTCCACTGTCGCAAATCGAAGGTTTTCGGATCGAACATCATGGTGATCTTCGAATTGCCGAACACCGATTTGTCGGCGAGCTGGATGGTGGTGAGGTCATCCTCCTGCTTGACGCTTTTGACCCGGTCGCCGGAGAGGTCGATCCTGTCGTCGAGCAGCAGCTTCAAAGGCGTCTTCGACAGCGGATAGAGATCTGACGTGTTGAGCTTCTTGTTCAGGATGACCACCGACTTGCCGTCTGAAATCACCCGGAAGTTTGAAGAGCCATCATAGTTGAAGCGGATCTTGCCCGGCCGTTCGAGGAAGAACTTGCCGCCGGTCTGCTCGCCCTTGGGGCCGAACTGCACGAATTCTCCGCTCATCGATTTGACCGAGGAAAAATGGTCGGCGATCTTCTGTGCCGCGGCCGGCACGGCCGCCTGCGCCGAGGCCAGCACCTGGAAGCCGGGCACCGCGTTGAAGGCTGCCGCCCCTGCAATCGCCAGGCCGAGGCCTAGCAACTGACGCCGTGAGGGAGCAACTTTGCCGGGCACTGAAGGATCATTTTTCATGTCGGTCACTCTCATCTGATTCCTGAGTTGTTCTGTGCTTGGACCGCCAGTTGGGCCGAAATTTGGCGGGTCAGGCGTCCCTCAGCCGCTTCAACGCCTTGAAACGTTCAAGGTTGCCGGACCGGCTGTGACAAGGGTCAGGCCTTCTCGTCAGAACTTGTCGTCTTCGGTCGGCACCAGGATCTCGCGCTTGCCGGCATGGTTGGCCGGGCCGACGATGCCCTCCTTCTCCATCTTCTCGATGATCGAGGCGGCGCGGTTGTAGCCGATGCCCAGCCGGCGCTGGATATAGCTGGTCGAGGCCTTGCCGTCGCGCAGCACAACGGAAACCGCCTGATCGTAAGGATCGTCGGAATCCTCGAAATTGCCGTTGCCGCCACCACCGCCTGAACCACCCTTGCCGGACAGCTCGTCGTCGTCCTCGCCGTCGTCCTCGGTGATGGCGTCGAGATATTCCGGCACGCCCTGCAGCTTCAGATGCGCGACGATCTTCTCGACCTCTTCGTCGGCGACGAACGGGCCGTGCACGCGCTGGATACGGCCGCCGCCGGCCATGTAGAGCATGTCGCCCATGCCGAGCAGTTGCTCGGCGCCTTGTTCGCCCAGGATGGTGCGGCTGTCGATCTTCGACGTCACCTGGAAGGAGATGCGGGTCGGGAAATTGGCCTTGATGGTGCCGGTGATGACGTCGACCGACGGACGCTGCGTTGCCATGATGACATGGATGCCCGCGGCGCGCGCCATCTGCGCCAGGCGCTGCACGGCACCCTCGATGTCCTTGCCGGCGACCATCATCAGGTCGGCCATCTCGTCGATGATGACGACGATATAGGGCATCGGTTCGAGATCGAGATTCTCGGTCTCGTAGATCGCCTCGCCGGTCTGGCGGTCGAAGCCGGTCTGCACGGTGCGCGAGATCTTTTCGCCCTTCTTGTCCGCCTGGCTGACGCGGGCATTGAAACCGTCGATGTTGCGCACGCCGACCTTGGACATCTTGCGGTAGCGGTCCTCCATCTCGCGCACGGTCCATTTCAGCGCCACCACAGCCTTTTTCGGATCGGTGACGACCGGCGTCAGAAGATGCGGGATGCCGTCATAGACCGAGAGTTCCAGCATCTTCGGATCGATCATGATCAGCCGGCAATCCTGCGGCGTCAGCCGGTAGAGCAGCGACAGGATCATGGTGTTGATGGCGACCGATTTGCCAGAGCCGGTGGTGCCGGCGACCAGCACGTGCGGCATCTTGGCGATGTCGACGATGACCGCTTCGCCATTGATGGTCTTGCCCAGCGCCAGCGCCAGCTTGGCTTTCGTCGTCTCGAAATCACGGCTGGCTAGAATCTCCCTGAGATAGACGGTCTCGCGCTTGGCGTTCGGCAGTTCGATGCCGATGGCGTTGCGGCCGGGCACCACGGCGACGCGGCAGGCGATGGCGCTCATCGAGCGGGCGATGTCGTCGGACAGGCCGATAACCCGCGACGATTTGATGCCAGGCGCCGGTTCGAGTTCATAGAGGGTGACCACTGGACCGGGACGGACGGCGATGATCTCGCCCTTGACGCCGAAATCCTCCAGCACGCCTTCGAGCAGGCGCGCATTCTGCTCCAGCGCGTCCTTGGAAAGGCTAGCGTCGCGCACCACGTTCTTCGGTTCCGACAGGAAGTGCAGCGATGGCATTTCGAATTTTTCCGAGCCGATCAGCGATGTCTGCGCCTCACGCTGGACACGGGCGCCGGGAGCCGGACGCGGTGCCGGTGCCTCGACGCGGGTGGCGGCATCGGAGCGGAACGGTTGGACCTTGGCGGTGCCGCGCCTGACGGGCTCCTGTTCCGGCTCGAAATCCAGATCGTCGTCGGCTTCGAAAATATCGGCATCGTCGGGGTCGAGCGAGACGCTACGGTCATTGACCATGGCGGCGAAGAATTCGGGCTCGACGCGGGCGCGGCCATCCTGGCTCATCCGCGTTTCAGCGAACTCAGCCGATTCGACCCGTTCGGCGGCGCGCCGCCAGGCGGTGGAGCGCTGTTCCATCTCCGGCTCGTACTCGTCACGCTCCTGCCTTCGGCGCGCGGCGCGGCGGTGCATCCACGCGCGGAACGAGAGCCACCAATGAGTAATTGCCCCGAGCGCCAGGATACCCTCGTCGCCTTCGTCCTCATCATTGTCGAACAAAAGGTCGTCCTCGCGCGGATCTGTAGCGGGCTCGTCCTCCATGACCGCAAAGCCGTTCTTGCGTCCGATCAGCGCCGACCCATGGGCAAAGAGCCACAGCGCGGGTGCGGCCAGCAGGATGGCGATGATGCTGGCGATAAGCCCGGTCGGATAGCCGCCGATGACGACGCTGGGGATCTTCAGCACCATGTCGCCAAACACGCCGCCGAGGCCGGTAGGGAGCGGCCAGGTCTTGGGCGGCACCACACAACCGGCCATTGCCGCGGCCAACAGCGCGAAGCCGAACCAGGACAGCCCGCGCTTGGGCAGCCTGTCGATGCCGCGCGCGGAAAACAGCAGGAACCCCCAGATCACCGTCGGAACCAGCGCTGCGACGGCGGCGAGGCCGAAGAACTGCATGGCCAGATCGGAGAACACGGCACCCGCATAGCCCATGGCGTTGGTGACGGTGTTGTTCGTCGCGTGGGAGAAGCTCGGATCGGCGACGTTCCAGGTGGCAAGGCTGGCGACGCCAAAGGCGGTGAGCGCGAACAGCCCAGCGCCGACCATCCGCCCGACCTGACGCCGCGCGAAGGCTTGGATGCCGTGCCCCGTATCGGCCAGCGCGAGCGGTGCTGAGGCCCCTGAACGCATGCTCTTCCCCGTCTGTCATGGACTCGCCAGGTGCGTGGCGCACTCCGGCAGATTCGGGTCTCAGACTATCGGTGGGAAGGTTAAAGGCGCATTAACTATAAGGGGTTGAGGTGATCAAACCTCGTTACCACCGGTTGAGCCGCTTGGAATGCATGCAGCAGTGCCTTTGAGGCGCTGGCAAACACCATGATGGACGACGGAGCTGGCAGATAGACCTGCCGCGGAACGAGACAATAGCGGGCCTGCGTGCCCGCCATTGTCCGTTTTTGGCAACAAAAGATCGGGCTGGGGCCCGGCAGGTCAGTTGGCGCCACCGAGCGCCTGCAGGTTTGCGCAGAATTCGGCGTGCGGCTTGCTCATCGCCGCATCCTGGCAAAAAAGAGGCCCGGAAATTATCCGGGCCTCAATGCGTGAACTCCTTTCGAGAGTGTCACGACGGGATGGTTTGGGGGGCCGGCGGGAGGAGGTTCCACCGGCCCCGTGAGGCGGAGCTGGCCTTACGGCACCACTTCGCCATGCTGGGAGATGTCGAGGCCTTCGACCTCTTCCTGGGTCGTCGGACGCAGGCCGACCAGCGCCTTGACGATGTAGAGGATCACGAAGGTTGCAATCCCCGTCCACACGATGGTGACGGCGACGCCGTAGATCTGCTTGCCGAGCGAAGCGCCTGCACCGAGGCTGTTGATCGCCGGATCGGCGAGAACACCGGTGAGCAGAGCGCCGATGACACCGCCGACGCCATGCACGCCGAAGGCATCAAGCGAGTCGTCATAGCCGAACATGTGCTTGACCTTGACCGCCGAGAGGTAGCAGACGACGCCCGCAACGATGCCGACGATGAAGGCGCCGGTCGGGTTGACGAAGCCGGAGGCAGGTGTCACCGCGACCAGGCCGGCGACGGCGCCGGAGATAATGCCGAGCACCGAAGGCTTCTTGGCGACGATCCATTCGGCGAACATCCAGGCGAGTGCCGCGGCTGCGGTCGCAACCTGGGTGTTGAGCATGGCAGCGCCGGCGAGGCCGTCGGCGGCCAGTTCCGAACCGGCGTTGAAGCCGAACCAGCCGACCCACAGCAGCGAAGCGCCGATCACCGAATAGACCAAGTTGTGCGGCGCCATGTTGGTGGCGCCGTAGCCTTCACGCTTGCCGAGAACCAGCGCGCAGACGAGACCCGCGACACCGGCGTTGATGTGGACGACCGTGCCGCCGGCAAAGTCGAGCACGCCGGCCGTGCCGAGGAAGCCGCCACCCCAGACCCAATGCGCGATCGGCACGTAGATGACCAGCAGCCACAGCGCCATGAAGATCAGCAGCGCCGAGAACTTGAAGCGTTCGGCGAAGGCGCCGGCAATCAGCGCCGGAGTGATGATGGCGAAGGTCATCTGGAACATCGAGAACACGAATTCAGGAATATTCGCGACGCCCGGCAGCCACAGCGAGGCAGTGGTGATGCCGTGATGGAAGAATTTCGAGGTGCCGCCGAGATAGCTGTTCATGCCGCCGCCGTCGGAAAAGGCCAGCGAATAGCCGAACATGAACCACAGCACCGTCACCAGGCAGGTGATGGCAAAGCTCTGCATGATGGTGGCGAGCACGTTCTTCTTGCGCACCATGCCGCCGTAAAACAGCGCCAGACCCGGGATGGTCATCATCAGCACGAGCGCCGTCGAGGTCAGCATCCAGGCGGTATTGCCGGTGTCGAGCACCGGGGTTGGGGCAGCCGGTGCAGCCGCTGCCGCGGCAGGAGCCGCTTCCTGCGCGAAGGCGGCGACCGTGCCCAATGCTGCGAGAGCGAGCGAACCCAAAAGGGCGGCCCGTCCCGTCGTCTTCAAGGTAGAAGGAATATTCATTGAACTCTCCATTGGAATACGTGATCGCCGCTCAGAGCGCGTCGGTGTCTGTTTCGCCGGTGCGGATGCGCACCGCCTGATCGATGCCGAAAACGAAGATCTTGCCGTCGCCGATCTGGCCGGTCTTGGCGGCTGAGGTGATGGCTTCGACGGCCTTGTCGACCATGTCGGCACTGACCGCGACTTCGATCTTGATCTTCGGCAGGAAGCTGACCGCGTATTCCGCCCCGCGATAGATTTCCGTGTGCCCTTTCTGACGCCCGTAGCCTTTGACTTCGGTGACGGTCAGGCCCTGGATGCCGACGGCGGTAAGCGCTTCGCGGACCTCGTCGAGCTTGAACGGCTTGATGATTGCCATCACGATTTTCATAAGGTTGCACCCTTTGCTGTTGCGGTCCCCCGCGTTTGCACGACTTCACCGATCCTAAAGAGCCGGAGAGTGCCCACGTGGATTCAAGCTCCGTGCCAAGTGCCGAAGCAGGGTGTTAACCCGTTGTAAACAAAGGAATGAAGGCGGCCAAAGCCGTGAGGTGCCCGCAACAACGGCAAAGCATCTGCTTAAAAACTATGCAATTTTCGAAAAATGCCTACTCTGTAGGCGGTCGCTTGAGCCGGATCAGCCCTTCTTGCGCAACCGAGGCAATCAACGTGCCGTCGCGGGCAAACAGCGACCCGCGCGTGAAGCCGCGCGAGCCCTGGGTCGACGGGCTGTCCTGCGTGTAGAGCATCCAATCGTCGAGCGCATGGCTGCGGTGGAACCACATGGCATGGTCGAGGCTCGCCGCCTGGATATCGCGGTCGAAAATGGCGCGGCCGTGCGCAAAGGTCGAGGTGTCGAGCAGCGTCATGTCGGAGAGATAGGCGAGCACCGCCGCCTGGATGGCGCGATCCGCCGGAACCGGACCGGTGGTGCGGATCCAGATATTCTGCTTCGGCTCCAGCTTTTCGCGGCTCGTGTAATGCTTCAGCATCACCGGCTTCATCTCGATCGGCCGGTCGCGCTCCCAATAGCGTTTGATGCCTTCGGGCACCGCCTCGCCGAACTTGCCCAGCAACTCGCGCTGCGACAGCAACGTGTCGGGTCCGGCAACGTCCCGCGGCATCGGCACCTGGTGTTCGAGACCGACCTCATCCTGCTGGAACGAGGCCTCCAGCGAAAAGATCGCCTGGCCGTGCTGGATCGCCACCACGCGCCGCGTGGTGAAGGAGCCGCCGTCGCGGATGCGGTCGACCTCGTAGACGATCGGCACCTTGGTGTCGCCGGGCCGCATGAAATAGCCATGCAGCGAATGCACGTGACGATCAGGGTCGACGGTTCGCTGCGCCGCGACCAGCGCCTGGGCGATGGTCTGGCCGCCGAAGACGCGCTGCCAGTCGAGCAAGGGACTGCGACCACGATACAGATTGTGTTCCAGCTTCTCGAGGTCGAGAATGCCGAGAAGCTCGTCCATGGCTGCCGTCATCTTTCGCGCCCTCGCAGCAGAAGTGTTATGGCGGTTTCCGACAGGACGGACAGGCAGTCAAGGGCGCAAGACGCGGCTGGCGCGCAAGGAGCGAAGTTGATGCAACGCAAGGTGGACACGAAAACCAAGCCTAGACTCGATGTTCTGGTCGCCGGCGCCGGTTATGTCGGCCTGGCCAGCGCCGTATCGCTGAAACAGGCCCGTCCGGGCCTTGCCGTCGCTCTCGTCGATGCCGCGCCGGCCGGTGTCTGGCAAAGGGATGGCCGCGCTTCGGCCATTGCCGCCGCCGCCTGCCGGATGCTCGACCAGCTCGGCGTGTGGGCCGAAATGGCGCCGCAGGCCCAGGCGATCACCGAGATGATCATCACCGATTCGCGCACTTCCGATCCGGTGCGTCCGGTCTTCCTGACCTTCGACGGCGAAGTGGCGCCGGGCGAGCCGTTCGCACAAATGGTCGCCAACAAAGTGCTGAACGGCGCCTTGCGGGCCCGCGCCGAGAAACTCGGCATCGACATCATCGAAGGCGTGGCGGTGCAGGGTTTCGAGACCAACGGCGGTGGCATCACCGTGCATCTCGCCGACGGTGCGACACTGAAGGCGCGGCTGCTGGTCGCCGCCGACGGCGTCAACTCCAAGCTGCGCGACATGGCCGGCATCAAGACGGTGAAGTGGGAATATGGCCAGTCCGGCATCGTCTGCACGGTCGCGCATGAACGCCCGCACAATGGCCGCGCCGAAGAACATTTCCTGCCGGCCGGCCCTTTCGCGACGTTGCCGCTCAAGCCCAGCGAGGACGGCACCAATCGCTCGTCGATCGTCTGGGTCGAGCGCACGCAGGATGCCGAGAAGCTGGTGGCCGGCGACGACCTCGTCTTCGAGCATGAACTCGAACAGCGCTTTAGTCTGAAGCTCGGCGAAATCCGCGTTGCCGACAAGCCGCGCGCCTGGCCGCTCGGCCTCACCATCGCCCGCGCCTTCGTCGCTCCGCGCATCGCGCTCGCCGGCGACGCCGCCCACGGCATCCATCCGATCGCCGGACAGGGCCTCAATCTCGGCTTCAAGGATGTCGCCGCACTTGCCGAGGTGATCGTCGAGGCCGACCGGATCGGCCAGGATATCGGCGCGCTCGACGTGCTCGAACGCTACCAGCAATGGCGCCGCTTCGACACGGTGCAGATGGGCATCACGACGGATGTGCTGAACCGGCTGTTTTCCAACGACATCGGCCCGCTGCGCGCCGTCCGCGACATCGGCCTCGGCTTGGTCGAACGCATGCCGCGCCTGAAGGAGTTCTTCATCCGCCAGGCGTCGGGACTGTCCGCTAGCACGCCTCGATTGTTGAAGGGCGAGGCGATCTGAACGCTGTCGCTCAATTGACTTCGAAACCCAGCTTCTGCCGCAGCCGCAGTATGCGCTGGTCGGATATCTCGAGGCGTTTCTCGCCGCCTTGGGCGGCGCGGTTGACCATCTGCAGCAGGTCGTTGCGCTCGGCGACATCGAGGCGTTCGCGCAGGAACGGCGCCAGCTTGTCGATGACAACAGTGGTGTCGTCGATCTGTGCTGCCGCCCATTTGGCGTAGATCACCGCTTCGTCCGTCTTCTTCTTGTCGGCGATCTCGGAGATCACCAAGCGAATGACAGCCTCGCGTCGCGGCAGGACCGGCCCTTCCTCGGAGACGATGGCGGTGATCAGCGTCGCGGCGGCCACCACCGGATCGTCAATCGCGGTCAGTGGCGACAGGGCCGCCTGCTTGCGCAGCTTCTTGCGGCGCACCGAACCCTGGACCCGGCCGATGACATCGGCAACGTCACGCGCAGCCTCGTTCATGGCCTTCATCCGGTACCACCAGAACGCCGCCGCGCCCAGCACGCCAAGGACAGCAATTAAGAACGGCATGCCGACACCCCCCAAAATCCCGTCAACGATAGGAGAACTCTTGCGGTGCTTCAACATGCAAGAGTTGCGCCGGGCGAAGAACTCGGTCCCCCCGTCAGGCGCTTCCGACGAAACCACCCCTCCAGACGACGGGCGACGAAGGAATCGCCCCTACGATCCCGGCACATCGTAGATCGCGCGCACCTCGATAGTGCCGATTTCGGCCAGTGGAATCTCGGCGGCGATCTCCAGCGCCTGGTCAAGATTGTCGGCCTCGATCATGACGAAGCCGAGCAATTGCTCCTTGGTTTCGGCGAACGGGCCGTCGGTGACCAGGCTCTTGCCCTTGCGCCTGCGAAGGGTTTTCGACGTCTTCACCGATTGCAGCGCCTGGGCGATTGTCAGTATCCCACGCTGATCCAACGAACGGTCATGAGCCATCGAATCGGCATCGAGCTTGGCCAGACGCTCCGGCGTCATGGCATGGAGGTCCTTTTCCTCACCATAGACCAGACAGACATATTTCATTTCCAGCTCCCTTGCTGCGTCGAACCAGTCGAACCATAGGACGCGGTGACGAGCGTGTCAGCGTTGCCCCTGACCGCCGCATGATCGAGAAAGCACGCCGCGATGCCGATGATGGCAACCGCCGCCAGAAGCCGGCCAAAGCCGGACGCCGGCGGATGCAGCCAGAAGTCTTCTCGTCGCCCGGCCTTGTGGCCTGCGCCTTTCCACAGTGCGAAAAACAGATTGTCCATGCGAACCTCCATCCGGCCACAACCTCATGGCCGCCCGCAGGACGGGCGCGGGAGATCAAAGCCGACATTTTTGCACACGCACTTTTTCGAAAAAGAATCGGTCACCACCGCATAGCGATTCAAAGAGCGCGGTGGCCTTCGCGTCGGCGCGCGCTATAGTTGACGGGACGCTTGGCTCACCCAGGCAACCAGCCACGACCCCAGCCACGACAACCAAGGAGGAATTCATGGACCGCACCGCAAACGCCGTCTGGAAAGGCGATCTGAAGGGGGGCACGGGCACGCTCGACACCCAGAGCGGAACCCTGAAGGGCACGCCCTATTCGTTCAAGGCACGCTTCGAGGACGAAAGCGGCAAATCCGGCACCAATCCGGAAGAGCTGATCGCGGCGGCGCACGCCGGCTGCTTTGCCATGCAGTTCTCTCATTTCCTGGCCGAGAACGGCACGCCCGCCACCGAACTCGACGCCACGGCGGTGGTGACGCTGGTTCCCGGCACGGGGATCACCGGCAGCGCCCTCACGGTGGTCGGAAAGGTGCCGGGCATCGATGCCGCGAAATTTGGGGAGCTGGCCGAAAAGGCCAAGGCCGGATGTCCGGTCTCGAAAGCGCTCGGCGCCATAAATGTATCGCTTGACGCTCGGCTCGGCTGAGCACGCTGGATCCAGCGTGATGACCCGGCGCGAACGCACAGGCGCGCCGGGGTTATGCGCCCAGCGCGTCTAGCCGGGCGCGAAGTGCGGCGACTTCCTGCTCCAGCGCCTCCAACCGCGCCTCCAGGTCGGAAGCCGGCAGAGCCGATGCATTCCGCTGCGCCGAAAGGGCTGCAACGTCCACCGGGCCGCTGAGGAGATGCACGTAGCGGTCCTCGCGTTGGCCTGGTCCGCGCGGGATTTCCTGGATGAGTGGCGGTCGGCGGCCGATCAGCATATCGAGCTCGGCGCGCAGATCCTCGATCGATGAGAATCGCGCCATACGCTCGCTCCGCGCCAGCAGTTCATGTGCCGTCTGCGGCCCGCGCAGCAACAGCAGGCCGATCAAAGCGGTCTGGGGCCTGGTCAGCGAGAAGCGCTGCGCCATCTGGTGCTCGTAGCGCTCGACGCGCGAACCGAACATCTGCCGCACCAGCCCCTTTTGTTCGAGCAGCTTCAGCCCCCGGTGCACCTCGACCTGTTCCAGCGCCATCACCGGCTCGCGCGCCGTCTTCTGGTTGGCGGCGGCCAGTGCTGCATTGAGCGTCAGCGGATAGACATCCGGCGTCAGCTCCTTCTTCTCGATCAGGCAGCCGAGGATGCGCGCCTCGACGGGGGAAAGAATTGGAAGATCATCGCTCATTGGATTTGCTCGCACCGGCAACCAACCTGCCGCCTAGACCCTTCTCTCAACCATCATCTTCTTGATCTCGGCGATCGCCTTGGCCGGGTTGAGGCCCTTGGGGCACGTTTGCGCGCAGTTCATGATGGTGTGGCAGCGATAGAGCCGGAACGGATCCTCGAGATCGTCGAGCCGCTCGCCCTTGGCCTCGTCGCGGCTATCGATCAGCCAGCGATAGGCCTGCAAAAGCGTTGCCGGACCGAGATAGCGATCGCCGTTCCACCAATAGCTCGGGCACGAGGTCGAGCAGCAGGCGCACAGGATGCACTCGTATAGCCCGTCGAGCTTCTCGCGGTCCTCATGGCTCTGCAGCCATTCCTTGGCCGGCTCAGGCGACACCGTCTTCAGCCATGGCTGGATCGAGGCATGCTGGGCGTAGAAATTGGTAAGGTCCGGCACCAAATCCTTGACCACCTGCATATGCGGCAGCGGATAGACCTTGACGGCGCCGGAAATGTCGTCGCATCCCTTGGTGCAGGCGAGCGTGTTGGAGCCGTCGATGTTCATGGCGCAGGAGCCGCAAATGCCCTCGCGGCAGGAGCGGCGCAAGGTCAGCGTCGGATCGATCTTGTTCTTGATCCAGAGCAGCGCGTCGAGCACCATCGGCCCGCAATCGTCCATGTCGACGAAATAGGTGTCGATGCGCGGGTTCTCGTCATCGTCCGGTGACCAGCGGTAAATGCGGTACTCGCGCAGATTGGTTGCGCCTTCCGGCTTCGGCCAGGTTTTTCCCGCCTTGATCTGCGAGTTCTTGGGGAGTGTCAGTTCGACCATTACCTCAGGTCCTTTCGGATGACGAGCTTCAGCCCGGACCAGATTTCATTGACGGCGGCCACCTTCACGTCGACCAGATCGCGCTTCAGCGCCGCGGCGCGAACAACACCCTCGGTGACGTCGGTGGCCACTTTCGAAGCCTTCTTCGGCCAGGAGACCCAGACCATGCCGTCGCGCTTGATCGCTGCCTCGACATCGCCGAGGCGATCCTCAATTTCGGCACACTGCCGGGCGAAGGCATGGACGGCGTCGTATTTCAGGATCGTTCCCGAAATATCAGACCAATCGGCCAGCCGATCGACTTGAGCGAAGTCAACGGCCTCAGTGAGATCGCTGAGATCATCGGGGAGCGCGATGAAGGCGGCGGTCATGCCGTCCTTCAGGCCGAGCTTGGCCGGAAGGGCCGTGCCGGAGTATCCCGAGGCCGCCAGCGCCATCGTCAATACACCCTGGCCTTCGGTGCGATCTTGACCGGGTTGATACCCCCATCTTGTTCCTTGAGCAGCAGTTCGGTGTGCACTGGCCGATAGCTGAGCGTCACCTTGCCGTCTTCGCTGAGCCTGGCCAGCGTGTGCTTGCGCCAGTTGGCATCATCTCGGGCTGAAAAATCCTCCCGCGCATGCGCGCCACGGCTCTCCTTGCGCGCCGCGGCGCCGTAGACCGTGGTGATGGCGTTGGCCATCAGGTTTTCCAGTTCCAGCGTTTCGACAAGGTCGGAGTTCCAGATCATCGAGCGATCGAACACCTTGACATCCCTGAGCTCGCCCCAGATCTGCGAAATGCGTTCGCAGCCGCTGTCCAGCGATTCCTGGGTACGGAACACCGCCGCGTCTTCCTGCATCGCCTTCTGCATCTTCTCGCGCAGTACCGCCGTCGGCGTCGAGCCGCTGGCGTGGCGCAGCCGATCGAAGCGGTCCATGATCTTTTCGACCGAGGCCTCATTGGGCGAAGGGATCGCCGAATTGCGGTCGATGACCTGGCCCGCCCGGATCGCCGCCGCGCGGCCGAACACCACCAGGTCGATCAGCGAGTTCGAACCGAGCCGGTTGGCGCCATGCACCGAGGCGCAGCCGGCCTCTCCGACCGCCATCAGCCCCGGCGACACCTGGTCGGGATTGAGTGCCGTCGGGTTGAGCACCTCGCCCCAGTAGTTGGTCGGCACGCCGCCCATATTGTAGTGCACCGTCGGCAGCACCGGGATCGGCTCCTTGGTCAGGTCGACGCCGGCAAAGATCTTGGCCGATTCCGAAATGCCCGGCAGCCGCTCATGCAGCACGGCCGGATCGAGGTGGTCGAGGTGCAGGAAGATATGGTCCTTCTTCGGGCCGACGCCGCGGCCTTCGCGGATCTCAAGCGTCATGCAGCGCGAGACGACATCGCGCGAGGCAAGGTCCTTGGCCGATGGCGCGTAGCGCTCCATGAAACGCTCGCCCTCGGAGTTGACGAGATAGCCGCCCTCGCCGCGCGCGCCCTCGGTGATCAGGCAGCCGGCGCCGTAGATTCCGGTCGGGTGGAACTGCACGAACTCCATGTCCTGAAGGGCGAATCCCGCCCGCGCGGCCATGCCGCCGCCATCGCCGGTGCAGGTGTGCGCCGAGGTGGCCGAGAAATAGGTGCGGCCATAGCCGCCTGTCGCCAGCACCACCATCTTGGCCGAAAAGCGGTGGATGGTGCCGTCGTCGAGATTCCAGGCGACGACACCGGTGCAGGTGCCGTCCGGCTCCATGATCAGGTCGAGCGCGAAATACTCGATGAAGAACTGCGCGTTGTGCTTCAGCGATTGGCCGTAAAGCGTATGCAGCATGGCGTGGCCTGTCCGGTCGGCGGCGGCGCATGTGCGCTGCACCGGCGGGCCTTCGCCGAAATTCATCATCATGCCGCCGAACGGCCGCTGATAGATCTTGCCCTCCTCGGTGCGCGAGAACGGCACGCCGTAATGTTCGAGTTCGTAGACGGCGGCGGGCGCCTGCTGGACCATGTACTCCTGCGCGTCGATGTCGCCCAGCCAATCCGATCCCTTGACGGTATCGAAAAGGTGCCATTGCCAATTGTCGGGTCCCATATTCGCAAGTGAAGCGGCAATGCCGCCCTGCGCCGCCACCGTGTGCGAGCGGGTCGGGAACACTTTGGTGATGCAGGCGGTGCGCAGGCCCTGTTCGGCCATGCCGAGCGTGGCGCGCAGCCCGGCACCCCCGGCGCCGACGACAACGACGTCGAACTTGTGGTCGACATAAGTATAGCCAGCGCTGTTGGCCCGTTTTGCGTCCTTGGCCAACTCAGCCTCCGAATGTCAGCTTGAGCAGGGCGAAGATCGAGGCGACGCCGACCGCTATGGGGAAAAATGTGTTGAGCGCGATCAGCGCCAGCTTCATGCCCTCGCCATGCACGTAATCCTCGATGATCACCTGCATGCCGAGGCGCATATGGGTGAGCCCGGAGACGAGCACCAGGGCCATCACCAGCGCCACGAACGGATTGGCAAGGGCTGCCCGCACATGCTCATAGTCGGCGCCGTTGAGTGCAATCAGGAAACCGACGAAGAACAGCATCAGCGGGATGTTGGCGATCGCGGTCAGGCGCTGGCGCCAGAAATGTCCGGTACCCTCGCGGGCGGACCCGAGGCCGCGGACCTTCGCCAGCGGCGTGCGCATGTCGGAGTTGTTGTCGCTCATGATCAGGCTCCCCGCGCCATATAGCCGGCGATCCAGATCAGCAGCGTGAGCAGGATGGAGCCGGCCAGCGTCGCCCAGGCGATCTTCGAGGCCGTGTGCTTCTCCAGACCGTTGCCGGTGTCCCAGACCAGATGGCGCACGCCACCCAGCATGTGGTGCATCAGCGCCCAGGTGTAGCCGAACAGGATCAACCGGCCGAGCCAGGTGCCGAAAGCCCAGTTGACCCAGTCGAACGTCGCCTGCGAGCTTGCCGCAGCCATCAGCCACAACGCGACCAGCAGCGTGCCGAAATACAGCGCGCCGCCAGTGATGCGATGGATGATCGACATCGTCATCGTGATCGGCGGCCGGTACACGCTTAGATGTGGCGAAAGCGGCCGTTCACGTCTGGCAAATTCGCGGGTGGCTGGTGATTTGCTCATGGCTCCCCCAGTTCGGCGTCTCCTGCCTCATGTGGGAATGCGGCATTGCCGCTTCCGGTTGCGACTTCGGACAGCCGGTTTCTAATGCTCTTTTTGCACCGCGTCAAAGCCAGAAAACCGTTTCGAAAACGTAATTTAGTCTGACTAAACGACAGGCTCCCGGCTTCAATCGATTAGCGCTGGGGCCCGAAGCCGGCTCGATATCGCTGCAGTGCAACATGTCTGTCACCGGGCCCAGTTATATCGAGATTGGCGCTAGCGTTTGCAGGTCTGCGGCGTCGACCCCTTCTTCATCACCAGCGCTTCGCTTCCGTCGATCACGATTGCGTCATGTGTGGCCGCCTGGTAGCGGCTGCTCTGGCTGGCCGGCGATGCCGCAAACTCCTCGGCCGTGCCATCAGACCCGACCACACGCAGCGACGTGCCGAGATTCTGGATGGCAATCATGCCGTTATTGCCGCATCTGTAGGTGGCAGTGCCTGTGCCGGACCGCGGCGCAGTAAGGTCGGTGGTGATCTTGGTTGCAGCTGCCGGGGGCGCCGCGGCTGCGATGGACGGCTGAGCCGGCGCAGGCGAATTGGCCGCCTTCGGCGCGCCATCCTGCGGCACACAGGCAGCAACGGTAACGAGCAACGGGAAAACGCACACCCAAACCATTCGGCGTACCGCCATTTGCCGTCCTCCCGCGCGGCAAATCAGCCGCGAATGCTTTGCCAAGATTTAGGTCATCCCGACGCAGAGACGAACGCCGGCGCGATGGTGCGGCCAAGCATGGCCGAATGATGGCCGCCGGGTTTTCCATCCAGTCGGATATTAACAGATATTAACCATGTTCACCGAGACATCGCCGCGAAACGCGTCAGCCTCTTAACAAAGGTTAAGAAAGCGTTAATTTCCGATTCGAGGAGGCTTTCCTCAAGACATGGAGGACGCCATGCGTTCGAATTCGGGCAGATCGCGCCTTGCGGCGCTCACAGTGGCGGCCTCAGTCGTCGGCCTCGTGGCGCCAGCAGTCGCCGGTGCGCGGCATCAGGATCGCGTCTACGCCGATTCCTTCGGCAATCTCGTCATCGACAGCGCCGCCGGCTATAAGCGCATCCTCGTCGGCGAAGGCAGGCTGGCCAAGCAACTGTCCGACTACACCAGCGCCGGCCAGCCCAAGGTGATCTACGAGAACGAAGCCGACGATCTATCAGGCTACAGCGATTGCTACCGGCCACCGGTGCTGGTGAAGGGCCGTTCCTATATGTACGGACTTTCCGACGGTGAGATGCCGGAACTCAGCCCCTGCCGCTAGACTCGTGTTTGGACGCAATTTCCAAGGGAAAGCGCTCCGCGCTTTTCTCGGGGAAACGTCTCACATTTCTCCTGGAATTGCTCTGCCGTCCATTCCGGCTGACGACCAGTTGTCGGCTGGCCCGGCCGAGGTGCGCACACAATCGCGCCCGGCATTCTTCGCCTGATAGAGCGCCTGGTCGGCGCGCCGCATCAGATCGGTAAAATCTTCGCTCGGATGAAGTTCGGCGACGCCGAAACTCGCTGTGCAGCGATTGTCCGCCGGCAGTCCGTTTATGGGAAGCGCACTGAAAGCACTGCGGGTGCCCTCGGCAAACAGCCGGGCGGCGGCAAGATTGGTTCCCGGCAGCATGATGGCGAACTCCTCACCGCCGATGCGGCCGGCGACATGATGGCCGGCGGCGGCCTCACGCAGGAAGCCTGCAAAAGTCTCGATCACCCGGTCGCCGGACGCATGGCCGAAACTGTCGTTGACGCTCTTGAAGTGATCGAGGTCGGCGATAACCAGGGCGACCGGCACGCCTTGCCGCATCGCGCCAAGCACCGCCAACTCCGCATGGCGGGTGAAGCCGCCGCGGTTGAGAAGGCGCGAAAGCGTGTCCGTCTCCGATTTCGAGGTCACTTCGGCAAGCACGTCGCGAACCAGGATGGCCAGCATCAGCAGCGCCAGCGCCAACGCAAAGACCGTGCCGAGCGATTGCGACACCAGCGCGTAGCTGCTTTGCAGATAGGCTTGCGGATTGGCGCCCCAGCCGCCGAGCGCATGCGCAATGAACGGCTTTGAGGCAAACTGCAGGCCGCTCGCTGCCAGAACGGCCATCAATATGCGATCGAGATGGGCGGGCCCTTGCCTCGATGACCAGACGATTGCCAGCCCGACGAACTGCATGACCGCATAGGGAAGCTGGTACGCCATCATGCGGACCAGCGACTGGCGTGGCAGGTCCTGCACGAAATACACGGCCATGGTCGTGGCGACCAGGAACAATAGCATCGGCAGCCAGGGCGGCTCCACGCCATATTTGCGGGCAAGCCCGCCATTGAACGCAATTGTGGCGCCAAGGAAAACCGCGAAGGCGGCAACGACCGGGAGCCGCGCGTCGGTGAAGGCGGGAATGCTGAATTCGATCGCCGAATAGGCCATCCCCAGCAGATAGCCAAAAGCCAGCCAGCGCGCCGCAGCGCGGCCGACATCATGGATGGCAATCGCCATGAAGGACGCCGCCAGCAGGCCTGCAACCGACAAATTGATCAAAAGGATGAAGTTGGCGCCGCTCATGATCTTCCCGCACCCGCGCCGACAGCTAAGCATCGACGGGCGAAGAAGACGTTAATGCTAGTGCATGTCGTCAAAAATGGTTCCGGTTTTTTCGGCCCGGCCGTGCGAGATCAGCCCAGCTTGAGCGGCTCCGGGACGAACGCCGTTTCCGGCCGCTCATAAGACAGACGCACGCTATCGCGGCCATTCTTTTTGGCTTTGTAGAGCGCGTCGTCGGCACGGCGCATCAGCGGCTCAAGCGCCTCGTCACCGCTTCGGGCTGCCACGCCGAAGCTGGCGGTGACCTTGGTGCCGACAGGAAGCCCGTCGACATGGCCGGCCGAATAGAGCGTCCGCACCGCCTCGGCGAACAGTCGCGCGGCGGCGAGGTCGCTGAGCGGCAGCAGCACGGCGAATTCCTCGCCGCCGATACGCCCGGCAACACCGCGTGCGCCTGCCGCCGAGCGAAGCTTCGCGGCGAAATCAGCGATCACCCGATCGCCCGCCGCATGTCCATGCACGTCGTTGAGCGCCTTGAAATGATCGAGGTCGGCCAGCACCAGCGCGACCGGAAACCGCGCGGTGGCGCAGTGCCGCAAGAGTAGCATGCCTCGCTCCTCGAAACCGCGGCGGTTGAACAGGCCCGACAGCGGATCGGTATGCGTCTCCGTTTTCAGCGCCTTCATCACGTCGAGTGCGGCGGCGCAAAACAGGCACAGCGCAATGAGCAGCGAAAGCAGAGCGTGCGACAGAAGCGCCGTCGTCCAGTAGGACGAGCCGTAGAAGCCGTCATAACTGGTGAAGGGCCCGTGCGCGACGACGACGATAAGGGTGCGCACGAAGAAGTTGACGCCCGACAGCAGCGACAGCACGAACAGGATGTTTTCGGTCGGGCCGTTGCGGCGCACCGGGCGCAGTTCGGCGGCGACCAGAAGGCTGATCCCACCGAAAGCGAAATTCATCGCCAGGATACGCCAGGTGAGATCCGGCGCGACGAACAGGAACCAGCACAACGACGCCAGGCCGCCGCCCGCCAGCACGCCGATCCCTACATAGGGCACCTTGCGGCCATGGCGGTGGACGACGGCGCTGGACAGGCAGCAGCCGGCTATGGTGAAGCAGATGTTCGACGCCAGCTTGGTCAGCGGCATGCCGATCGGCAAGGTGAAATACTGCAGCAGGAAGCCGACCGCCGAGAGACTGTAGCTGATCGCCAGCACGGCGAGATACGGGCGGTGGCGTTGATAGGACCATAGCACGAGGAACGCAGCGCCGAGCGCCAACGCTATCGTCGGATTGAGCAGCGCTATGAGCAGACCCGTGTCCAAACGACTGTGATTTCCCCGCTTACGTGGGGAAAGACTTAGAGCGCAAGCGCAAACAAGCGGTTAAGCGAAAGCGAATATGTAAACGGACCGGATAAAAAAGGCCCCGGAGCCGCAAAGCGGTCCGGGGCCTGGAACGTATTCGAAGCCGGGCGCTCCGGAGTTACTTCCACTCGCGGATGTCGACGAAGTGGCCGGCGATCGCCGCCGCCGCCGCCATCGCCGGCGACACCAGATGGGTGCGGCCCTTGAAGCCTTGCCGGCCCTCGAAATTGCGGTTCGAGGTCGAGGCGCAGCGCTCGTGCGGCTTCAGCCGGTCGTCATTCATGGCAAGGCACATCGAGCAGCCCGGCTCGCGCCAGTCGAAGCCGGCGGCAATGAAGATCTTGTCGAGGCCTTCGGCTTCCGCCTGTTCCTTGACCAGGCCGGAGCCCGGCACGATCATCGCATCGACATGCGGGCTGACCGTCTTGCCTTCGACCACCTTGGCGACGGCGCGCAGATCCTCGATACGGCCATTGGTGCAGGAGCCGATGAAAACGCGGTCGAGCGAGATATCGGTGATCTTGGTGCCCGGCGTCAGGCCCATATAGTCGAGCGCGCGCTGCTTGGAGGTGCGCTTGTTTTCATCGGTGATGTCTTCCGGGTTCGGCACGATGCCTTGCACCGACACGACATCCTCGGGCGACGAGCCCCAGGAGACGATCGGCGGCAGCTTGGCCGCGTCGAGCACGATCACCTTGTCGAAATGCGCGCCCTCGTCGGACCGCAGCGTCTTCCAGTATTCGAGTGCCGCATCCCAGGCCGCGCCCTTCGGGGCGCGCGGCTTGTCCTTGACATAGGCGAAGGTGGTCTCGTCGGCGGCGATCAGGCCGGCGCGCGCACCGCCTTCGATCGACATGTTGCAGATCGTCATGCGGCCTTCCATCGACAGCGCTCGGATCGCCTCGCCGGCATATTCGATGACATAGCCGGTGCCGCCGGCAGTGCCGATCTCGCCGATGATGGCCAAGATGATGTCCTTGGCGGTGACGCCTTCCGGCAGCTGGCCGTCGACGCGCACCAGCATGTTCTTGGCCTTGCGCTGGATCAGCGTCTGCGTCGCCAGCACATGCTCGACCTCGGACGTGCCGATGCCGTGCGCAAGCGCGCCGAAGGCGCCATGCGTCGAGGTGTGGCTGTCGCCGCAGACGATGGTCATGCCGGGCAAGGTGAAACCCTGCTCGGGGCCGATGATATGGACGATGCCCTGACGGATATCGTTCTCGGAATAGTATTCGACGCCGAAATCCTTGGCGTTCTTGGCCAGCGCCTCAACCTGGATGCGGCTTTCCTCGTTCTTGATGCCGAACTTGCGCTCGGGCGAGGTCGAGACGTTGTGATCGACCACGGCCAGGGTCTTTTCCGGATGCCGGACTTTTCTGCCGGTCATGCGCAAGCCCTCGAAGGCCTGCGGGCTGGTCACCTCATGGACGAGGTGGCGGTCGATGTAGAGCAGGCAGGTGCCGTCATCCTGGCGGTCGACGACATGGTCGTCGAAAATCTTGTCGTAGAGGGTGCGCGGTGCGCTCATGTGCGTAAATCCGTCGATATGAGAATGGGAAAGAGCAGACGCCTGACTTCCGGCCCGGCGAAACGACCTGGCCAGGTCGGCCTAGCAAAGTCGGCTGGTCAGCGCCCCGGACACGCGCGCGGAGAAGCGCGACGGCAGGCGTTTCCTGTCCTGCAGCACGAACCCCTTATAGGCCGGATCGCCAAATAGCTCTTCCATGGCGTGGCTCATACCAATGTTTTGGCTTTTCGGCAATTGCGTGCCTTCGCGGAACCTGGTTGCCCGCCCCACGAAATGGGGAGATCACTGTCTGTCCTTCTTGAATTCGAACAGCTCAATGACATTGCCCGATGGATCTTCAAGCAGAATAGCCCGGCCAGCGCCGCCATCGCTGATGTCCCCGCGGAACGTCGCGTCGGCCGCGCGCAGCCGGCTGATCAGGGTGTCCAGCCCTTGGGTTATGATCATGAACCTGTTCCATCCGCCTGGCTCCGGTTCACCTCCGGCCTGACCACCGCTTCCCGCACCTGGAGCGCTGAGATACAAGGTAAGATCGTCGCGAAGCAGCGCTGCGAACTTGCCAGGATTGTGCATTTCGACCTTGAATTCGAGATTGTCTCGGTAGAATTCTACCGCCTTGTCTATGTCGGCAACGATATAACGGACGGACGCCATTCAGCCTTCTCCTCTTGTGCCGAGATACTGCGGCGGCGCCATAGTAGCGGTGAGGCGCAGCCCCACGGTTTTGGAACGCACCGACGTGTACATGGTTCCGACCGATGGGGTGCTTGGATGGCGAGGACCAAACTTCATTCCGCTACAGGATTTCGAACACAAACGTCTTCACCAACGCGTCCGGCTCGGCGATCGCATAGCAGCGGAACCATGGGCTTTGCTCGACCGCCCGCCATCTTTTCGTCTGCTCCAGTTGGTCGAACACAGCCTGAAAGCCGCCGCTCTCGAACACCTGGTCGCGCACGGTGAAGATCGCATGTCCGCCCTTCCGGGTGATGCGCACCAGTTCATTCAGGCCAGACGCCGGCGCATGGCTGATGGTGAACACGCCGGCGGACAAGAAGGCACGGAAGTGGCCGTCCGGCCAAGGCAGAGTCCCGCCCAGCATCGCCCGCTTCAGCTCGCTATAGGCATTGCGGCTGCCGGCGATCTTCAGCATGTCGTCGGAAAGGTCGAGCCCGGCAATGTCGCGGTAGCCGAGCGCTTTCAGTGACGGCCCCGAAAGGCCGGTGCCGCAGCCGGCATCGAGCAATGGCCCGTCGCCTGCCGGCACATGGCGCGCCACCCAAGCAGCGATCAGGAAAGGCAGGAGATAGCCGAGCGATGCGGTCTCGCTATCATAGGTCGCGGCCCATGCGGCATAGGCCTCTTCAAGCGCCTCCGGCGTGTCGGCCGTATAGACCGAATCCAGCGCCGCATTGGCTTTGTCGACGATCATGGGACCTCCTCGACGAGAATGCTGAGGGATCGTAGCGCTGTCTTGGCCCGAAAACTATTGCTCGTGTTGGCGACGCAGCCGCCGTTCCAGTGCCCGCAAGGCCAAGGACAGGCCTACGGTCAGGATAAGATAGATATAGGCCACGATCGAATAGGTTTCGAAGAAGCGGAACGAGCCGGCGGCATAGACCTTGCCCATCTGCGTGATGTCGGCGACACCGAGCACCGAGACCAGCGATGAATCCTTGACCAGGGCGACGAAATCATTGCCGAGCGGCGGCAGGATGGTGCGGATCGCTTGCGGGAATACGATCAGCCGAAAGCGTTGCGCCCGGCTCAGCCCGAGTGCCTTCGCCGCTTCGATCTGACCCTTTTCCACCGCCTGGATGCCGGCTCGGAAAACCTCCGAGATGAAGGCCGAATAGCCAATGGTCAGCGCCATGATGGCACGCCACAAGAGTGACACGTCGCGCACCAGCAACTCGCCCAGCATGCCGGCGCTTTGCAGCGGCTCGGTCAGCGCGTTCCAGGCCGTGACGAAGGCCGGTGCACCGACAAAGGCGATCCAGAACAACAGCACCAGGATCGGCACGCCGCGGATGATCTCGACATAGAAGCGGGCCATCTGGCGTAGCCAGCGTGAGCCGGACATTCCCATCAGCGCAATGCCGAGGCCAATGACCGAGGCCAGCACGAAGGCGATCACGGTGACGAAGATGGTGATGCCGATACCCTTGGCAACCGTGGCGAAGACCTGGGCGTAGAGGTTGCTGGTGGCGACGAAGACGGCCACCGCGATCGCTACGGTTACAGCAACGACGAGCCACCAGGGGAAGTCGGCTTTGCAGGAAGATGCATGCGTCGACATTCAGGCGATGCCGGCCAAGCAAATGTCGCGACGCGCCAGGCCACCCCCCTCTATCCTGCCGGACATCTCCCCCTCAAGGGGGGAGATTGGCAGCCTCGATGACGTCGCTCTTTCTCTAACGTTTGCGATTGGCGAAATCAGAATGAACAGCCAATCTCCCCACTTGAGGGGGAGATGCCCGGCAGGGCAGAGGGGGGCGTTCAAGCGCAAAGTCAGCGCGAATTGTCGCGCATAACCATCATGTAATGCGCGTGGCAAGGAGGCCTACTGCCCCATCTTGTAATCAAGAAACCATTTCTTGTTCAGCGCATCGAGCGTCCCGTCGGCCTTCAACGCCGCGATGGCCGCGTTGACCGGCTTCACCAAATCCGAACCCTTCGGGAAGATAAAGCCAAAATCCTCGGTGCCGAGCGGTCCGCCGATCAACTTCAGCTTGCCTTCGGAAGCATCGACATAGCCTTTGCCTGCGGTGCCGTCGGTCAGCACGACATCGACGTCCCCGGATTTCAGCGCCTGCACCGTCGCACCAAACGTCTCGAACAGCTTGATGCGCGGGTTCTGCTCGTTGCCGTCGAGCACGCTGTAGACCGCGGTGTAGAAGGGCGTGGTGCCGGCCTGCGCGCCGATCAAGCCGTCCTTGAAGGCGCCGAAGGTCTTGGCGTCGGTGAAGCGGCTTTCATCGCCGCGCACCAGCATGAACTGTTCCGAACGCATATAGGGGTCGGAGAAATCCACCTTCTCCTTGCGGTCGTCCTTGATGGTGATGCCGGTCATGCCGATGTTGTACTGGTTGTCGGAAACCGCCTGGATCATCGCGTCCCAGGAGGTGTTCTGGTACTCGACCGTGAAATTGAGCCGCTTGGCGATCTCGTTCATCGCATCATATTCCCAGCCGATCTGCTTGCCGGTCTTGGCGTCGATGAACTGCAGCGGCGGATAGGCGTTTTCGGTCACTACCACAACTTTCTTGCCGCCAAGGTCGGGCAGCGCCTGCGCGAACGTGGCAACAGGCGCGAGGATGAAGGCAAGCAGGCCTGCCAGCAGCAGTTTCGATTTGGTCATGACACACTCCCCGGGAATTGAATGACCCGGGCATGGCCGGGTTTGCAGGAAAATCCGGCGCCGACTTTAGCTTTCCGCAGGCGTCATGCAAGACGCTCCGCTGCGTCAGTGCACGCGAAAGCGGATTCCAATGCTTTCAATCCCGCAATTCGAGAAGGATCAGTGCTGCGGCTGCGATCAGCTCGGGCTCGCGGTGCCGGGATCCGCCTTGCGCAAGCCGGAGACGAACCGCGTCAGGGTGTGGTGCAGGTACTTCAACTCGTCGACGTCCAACGGCAGATTGCAAAGCATCGCTGCCGGTACGCTTCTGGCCTGCTCGCGCAGTGCCTGGCCCTTCGCCGTCGGCTCCACCAGAACCCGGCGCTCGTCGGCGGGGTCGCGACGGCGCGTGACTAGGCCGCCGGCCTCCAGCCGCTTGAGCAGCGGCGTCAGCGTCGCAGAATCGAGCCCGAGCGCCTCGCCAAGTTCGCCCACTGTGCTCGGTGAGCGCTCCCACAGCGCCAGCATCGCCAGATATTGCGGATAGGTCAGGCCGAGCGGATCGAGCAACGGACGATACAGCCGCGTCATCAGCCCACTTGCCGAATAGAGCGCGAAGCAGAGCTGTTGATCGAGTTTTGCCACCCCGGAGAATTGCGCCGGGGCATGTGTGGACGTGGTTGTCGTTTCCGCGGTCATGCTGCCTTTGCCGGAAGCGCCTTTGCCGAAAGCGTCACTTCGATGTTGCCCTTGATGGCGTTGGAATAGGGGCAAACCTGATGCGCCGCCGATACAAGCGCTTCCGCCGCCGTTTGATCAAGACCTTTCGTTTCCGCCGCGAGCGATACGCCAAGCACAAATCCGCCCTGCGCATTGCTGTGCAGGCTGACATTGGCCGTCACCGAGGCGTCCTGCAGCGGCAGTTTCTGCTTGCCGGCGATGAAGCGCATGGCGCTTTCGAAACAGGCGGCATAGCCGGCGGCGAAAAGCTGCTCGGGATTGGTGGCGCCGCCCTTGCCGCCCAGCTCCTTGGGCATGGCAAGGTCGAGGCTGAGCAGGCCATCATTGCTCTGGACATGGCCGGCGCGGCCGCCGACGGCGCGGGCTTGGGTGGAATACAATGCAGGCATTTCGCTTCTCCAGTTAAATCGTGCGCGATTATTTAGTACACGATATAAACCGAGTCAACCGCGGATTTCAGCCAGCCCAACTGTTCTCCGGGAACTCAAAAAGGCGGCCGAAGCCGCCTTTTTGAACATGCTCGTCGAAAACCTTATTCGGCGGTGGCTGCTTCGGCAGCCTTGGCGGCTTCAGCGGCCTCGGCGGCGGCCTTCTTCTCGGCGGCGTCCTGGGCGGCCTTCTCAGCGGCCAGAGCCTCGGCGGCGGCTACCTTCTCGGCCTCGATGCGGGCCTTCTCGGCGTTCAGCGCATCGCGCTCCTCGTCATTCAGCTTGCGGGCGCGCACGCCGGTGTTTTCCGAAATACGGGCCGACTTGCCGCGACGATCGCGCAGGTAGTAGAGCTTGGCGCGACGCACCTTGCCACGGCGCACGATCTCGACGCCTTCGACCATCGGCGAGTAGACCGGGAACACGCGCTCGACGCCTTCGCCGTAGGAAATCTTGCGAACGGTGAAGTTCTCCTGGAAGCCGGCGCCGGCGCGGGCGATGACGACGCCCTCATAAGCCTGGACGCGAGTGCGGGTGCCTTCGGTCACGCGGACCTGGACGCGCACGGTGTCGCCAGGCTGGAATTCGGGAAGCTTGCGCTTGGCTTCGATCTTGGCGGCCTGTTCGGCCTCGAGCTGACGGAGAATATCCATCTCAAAAGTCCACTTCTTGTTCTTCCGACAGTCAGAGCGTCCGACACTCACCTTGCAGTTCCATTGACCGCTTGGCTATGCCCTTTGTTCGAGACGTTGTCTTTGAAACATCGGGCAGGGACGACTACACCGTCATTGTTGACGGGTCCGGCAGATTCTTTCTGGCCGGTACGGGCGGGCACATACAGCTATTTTGCAGCTTTGTCACGCCTTGGCCTCGCATTTTCTGGTCGGATGGCACCATCGTAATCTTGCCGTGCCGGGTTGCTCCCGTCCCTCAGGCCCCCTAAGCCTGCAACACCACAGTTTTGAGCACCACCTCCATGTCTGTATTCGATGCCATCCTGCTGTTCCTGGCGGGCTTTCTGTCAGGCGCCGCCAATGCGTTCGCCGGCGGTGGCACCTTCATCACCTTCGGCGCCATGACACTGGTCGGCCTGCCGCCGATCGTCGCCAACGCCACGTCCTCGGTCACGCAATTTCCAGGCTACATCACCTCGACGCTCGCCTACTCGGCCGACATCAGGCATTTCTGGCGCGGCGCGCTTGTGCTGTGCCTGATCTCGGCGTCCGGCGCGCTGGCCGGCGCACTGATCTTGTTGGCGCTGGATAACCCATCGTTTCGCGCCTTGGTGCCATGGCTGCTATTAGGCGCGACGGCGCTGTTCGCCGCAGGGCCGTGGCTAAAGCCCGCGCCAAAACCCGGCCATGAAGCTTCCGTGGGCTCACTCGCCGGCTCGCTGGCGCAGTTCGTCACCGCCGTCTATGGCGGCTTCTTCGGCGCCGGCATGGGCGTGATGATGCTGGCAACGCTCGGCCTCACACAAGCCGGCGACTACCATCGGCTGAACGCACTGAAGAACATGCTGGCCGTGGTCATCGCCGCTGTCGCGATCGCCGTCTTCGTCTCGGGCGGCGTCGTTGCCTGGCCTCAGGCGATCATCATGATCCCGGGTGGCGCGATGGGCGGCTATGCCGGCGTCTGGATCGCCAAGCGCGTGCCGCAGAACGCGGTGCGCGGCTTCGTCGTCGCCGTCGGCCTGTTTCTTGCCTTTTACTACTTCACCAAGGGCTGAGCAGCAGCAAGCAGGTCCGGACGCCTCTCCGCCGTCAGCTTTTCCGATTCCGCCCGCCGCCATGCGGCGATCTTCTTGTGGTTGCCAGAAATCAGCACCTCGGGAATCTCGCGGCCTTCGAATTCCTGCGGTCTTGTATAGTGCGGGTGTTCGAGCAGGCCGTTCTCGAAACTTTCTTCCTCGCCCGATACTGCATTGCCCATGACGCCCGGCAACAACCGCACCACCGCATCGAGCAGCGCCAGTGCGGCGGGCTCGCCGCCAGAGAGGATGAAATCGCCGATCGAAACCTCTTCCAGGCCGCGCGCGTCGATCACCCGCTGGTCTACGCCTTCGAAACGCCCGCACAGGATGACGGCACCAGGACCCGCGGCCAGTTCGCGCACCCGTGCCTGGGTCAGCGGTCTGCCGCGCGGGCTCATCAAAAGCCGTGGCCGTGCATCACTTGGCGGCGAGGTATGGTCTATGGCTTTCGCCAGCACATCGGCACGCATCACCATACCGGCGCCGCCGCCGGCCGGTGTGTCGTCGACGGTGCGGTGGCGGTCGGTGGCGAAGTCGCGGATCTGGATCGCCTCCAGCGACCATGTGCCGGCCTCGAGCGCCCGCCCGGCCAACGACAGGCCGAGCGCGCCCGGAAACATTTCGGGATAGAGCGTCAGCACGGAGGCGAAAAAACTCACCGGTTGCCCCCGGCGTCGCTCGGTCCGCGCGGCCTGCCCTTCGGGTCGAAGTCTTCTTCGCGCGGGCCATCGCCGTCCGCGTCGTCGACCAGCCCGGCCGCCGCCGGGTCGACTCGGACGAAGCCTTCGGCAATCGACACTTGTGGCACCGCAGCCTGCGTGAACGGGATCAGCACGCCCTTGCGCCCGCCCAGCGTCACATCGAGGATATCACCGCCGCCGAAATTATGCACGGCGACGACCTTGCCGAGCACGGCACCCGTGTCGTCCCGGACTTCCAGGCCGACGAGGTCGGCATGATAGAATTCGTCTTCTTCGCCGTCGTCCGGCAGCATCGAGCGATCGACGAACAGCTCCGTGCCGGCCAGCGCCTCGGCGGCGTTGCGATCACTGATACCCTTGAAACGCACCACGACGACGGTGTTGGCGGGCCTGATGTCGATGATCTGGAAAGCGCGGCCGTCCCTGGCATAGAGCGGGCCATAATCGGCCAGCGCCATCGGCTCGCCGGTGAAGGTCTTCACCCTGAGTTCGCCCTTGATGCCATGGGCGGCGCCGATCACGGCCATCTGGACAGGGTTCTGGGGCTTGCTCATGGCGAAATATCCTTTGGGCTGCTCTAGCCCCACGCGGCTGCCATTTCAATGACGGGCTCTTCACCGCTTCCTAACCCGAATACCCGAAAATGCCGCCATGCAAGAATTCCTCATCCCGGCCAAACCCGATCTCCAGGCGGCGCGTGAAAGCTGGCTGACGATGCTCGCGCGCGAACGCCGACTGTCGCCGGAAACCGTCGAAGCCTATGAGCGTGACGTCAGGCAGTTCCTGCATTTCCTGACCGGCCATTGCGGCGGCTCGCCCGGAATTGCGGACATCGCCAACCTGCGCCCGGCCGATCTGCGCGGCTTTCTCGCCGCGCGGCGCAACGCCGGCGCCGGGGCCCGAACGCTTGGCCGTGGTCTCGCCGGCATCCGCTCGTTGCTGCGTTTCCTCGAACGGCGCGGCCTCGCCAACGCGGCTGGCGCTGCCGCGTTGCGCGCGCCGCGCCAGCCCAAATCGCTGCCCAAGCCGCTGACGGCGAGCGATGCCAAGCATGTCGTTTCCGTCGAGGGTCAATTGGCGGAAGAACCCTGGATCGCTGCCCGCAACGCCGCCGTGCTGACGCTGCTCTACGGCTCCGGCCTGCGTATTTCCGAGGCGCTTGGCCTGGCCGGTGCCGACCTGGGGTCGGCGGCCGACACAGTATTGCGCGTCACCGGCAAGGGCGGCAAGACGCGGCTGGTGCCGGTGCTGCCTGTGGCGCTGCGGGCAATCGCCGAATACCGCCGGCTCTGCCCCTATCATCTCGACCCCAAGGGCCTGCTGTTTCGCGGTGCGCGCGGCGGCCCGCTCAACCCGGCCATAGTCCAGCGCGACATGGCCAAGCTGCGCTCGGCGCTCAACCTGCCCGACACCGCGACGCCGCATGCGCTGCGCCATTCCTTCGCTACGCATCTGCTCGGGCGCGGCGGCGACCTGCGCACCATCCAGGAGCTCTTGGGCCACGCCAGCCTGTCGACGACGCAGATCTACACCGGCGTCGACACCGCAAGACTGCTCGAAATCTACGAATCCGCCCATCCAAGGGCATAAACCCTTCAATTTCGCCGTGCAGGTTAACCGTTTTGCCGCTTTTCGGTCTTAGAAGAGGATCATGAAACGCGTCATCGCCATCGCCGACCGTGCAGCTCACGTATCCCTGAAGCTGCTTGTTGCGCTCAACGTCCTGTTTTTTCTGTCGTTCCTCGCCGTCTTGCTGTTCGCGGCCGGCAGGGCACATGCCGAAATCCCGACCTGCAGCGGCGCCGACATGCTGTCGGCGTTGCAGAAGAATGATCCGGCGACCTACCGCAAGATAGAGGCCGAAGCCGCGGCGACGCCGAACGGCAAGGGCCTGTTGTGGAAGCTGGAAAAGCCGGGCGAAAAACCATCCTTCCTGTTCGGCACCATGCACATGACCGACCCGCGCGTCACCACGCTGCCCGCGGACGCGCAGAAGGCCTATGACGCCGCCGGCACCATCGTCATCGAAACCACCGACGTGCTCGACAAGCAGAAGATGATGGTCGCGATGCTCAAGGAACCGGACCTGATGATGTTCACCGACTCGACGACGCTGTCGTCGCTGTTGTCACCCGACGATGCCGCGGCCATGAACACCGCCCTCGACGCGCGCGGCATCCCGCCGGCGACCGTTGCCAAGATGAAGCCGTGGATGCTGTCGGCCATGATGGCATTGCCGGCCTGCGAGCTCGCCCGCCAGTCCGGCGGCGCACCGGTGCTCGACGTCAAGTTGGCGGAGGGTGCAAAGGCTGCCGGAAAGCCGGTGGAAGGGCTGGAGACGGCTGAAAGCCAGCTGCGCGCCATGGCCTCGCTGCCGCTGGCCTTTCACATGAAGGGCCTCGTCGACACGCTGAAGCTCGGCGACAAGGTCAACGATATCAACGAGACCATGATCGTGCTCTACCAGCGCGGCGACACCGGCATGTTCTGGCCGCTGTTTCGCGCCGCCATGCCGGGAGGGCAGGACGACCCGGCGGGCTATGCGTCGTTCGAGGAGACCATGATCACCAGCCGCAACAAGGTGATGGTCGAACATGCCGAGCCGATCCTTGCCAAGGGCAATGCCTTCATGGCGGTCGGCGCGCTCCACCTTCCCGGCCCCGAAGGCCTGGTCGAGGATTTCCGCAAGGCCGGCTACAGCGTTACACCTGTCGCATTCTAGCTCTATTTGGTCAAAACCTGAGCCAGCATCGCCGGAACGATGATCCGGTGAAACGGCATGACAATCGCCAGATACGCGCGCCCGAGCCAATTGTGCGTCTTGACGATGGTCGTTGCGGCCACCTCCTGACATGGCAAATCCTCAGAAACGACCATAGCAGGCGCGAACGTGGCACACTGCGTGGCGAAACGACGCCATTTTGCCTCTAGAGAGGCAGGATTGCCCTTGTTTTTGGCGTTTTCCAACCCTAGCGTGAAACCAGTTAGGTGATTGCGCGTTAATTGGTGTTGATTGATATTTTTCATCCACGGAGGACAGTTTTATGGCGAACGCACCGAATCCAAACGACCCGTTCAATCCATCCACCAACACTCCGAGGCCAAGTGGCGGCGGCGGCGGCAGTGGTTGGCTGATTGCACTGGTCGTCGTTATTCTGGCGGTTGTCGCGTATTATGTTTTCGGAAGAAGTGGTGAGCACCCGGCACCGGCCGAGCCGCCGGCGGCCAGCACACCGGCCCCTGCACCCGCACCGGCGGAACCGATGAAGCCGGCCGAACCTGCGCCAGCACCAGCGCCTGCTCCGGCACCAGCGCCCGCGCCCGCGCCTGCTCCGGCCCCTGCGCCGGCCCCTGCGCCGGCCCAATAAATCGGCCCGACATCAAATACAAACGGCCCACCGAAAGGTGGGCCGTTTTGTTTAGGCTATAGCGCCGGTCGCTCCTCGGCTTGAGCCAAGGATTCATGTCGCGAGGTTAGCCGAGAAATGCGGCTCCGCTCCGCCCCGGGACCACGAAGCGTTGATCGCCTTAGCTAAATGTGGAGCGGCTTGAAGAACGTCGCCAACGCCGCCTCCTTGACCGCTTCCGACATCGTCGGATGTGCGTGGCAGGTGCGGGCGAGATCCTCGGACGAGCCGCCGAACTCCATCAGCACCGCCGCCTCGTGGATCAGCTCGCCCGCGCCAAAGCCGACGATATGCACGCCGAGCACGCGGTCGCTCGTCTTGTCGGCGAGGATCTTCACAAATCCGTCGGTATGCAGCATGGCGCGTGCCCGGCCATTGGCGCTGAAGGGAAACTTTCCCACCTTGTAGTCGATGCCTGCCTTCTTCAGCTCTTCCTCGGTCTTGCCGACCGAGGCGATTTCCGGGCTGGTGTAGACGACACTCGGAATGACGTCATAGTTCACGTGGCCGGCCTGGCCGGCAATGGTTTCCGCCACCGCCACGCCCTCGTCCTCGGCCTTGTGCGCAAGCATCGGTCCGGCGATGACATCGCCGATAGCGTAGATGCCGGGAACGTTGGTCCGCAGATGGCCATCGATCTTGACACGGCCGCGTTCGTCGACCTCGACGCCGGCTTCCTTCAGCCCGAGGCTGTCGGAATAGGCGCGGCGCCCCGTCGAAATCAGCACCGCGTCGGCTTCGATGGTCTCGGCGGCACCGCCCGTGACCGGCTCAAAAGTGACGGTCGCGCCCTTCTTGGCCTTGGCGACGCCGGTGACCTTGGCGCCGAGCTTGAACTCGAAACCTTGCTTCGACAAAAGCCGCTGGAACTGCTTGGAGACCTCGCCGTCCATCCCGCCCAGGATCGTGTCGAGGAACTCGACCACGGTGACCTTGGCGCCGAGCCGGGCCCACACCGAGCCGAGCTCGAGCCCGATAACCCCGCCTCCGACCACCACCAGATGGCCGGGCACCTTCTCCAGCGACAGCGCCCCGGTCGAAGACACGATCACATTCTCATCAATGTCGACCTTGACGCCGGGAATGCCGGCGACATCGGAGCCGGTGGCGATGACGATGTTCTTCGTCTCGATCTCCTCGACCTTGCCGTCCTCGCCGGTCACCGAGACCTTGCCGGCTGCGATCACCTTGCCGGTGCCGCGAAACGCGTCGATCTTGTTCTTCTTGAACAGGAAAGCGACGCCGTTGACGTTCGAAGACACCGTCGCGTCCTTGTGCGCCATCATCTTCTTCAGGTTCAGCTTCGGCGCCGGTATCTCGACGCCCAGCGTGTCGAAAGAATGCCCGGCCTCGGCGAACATCTCGGAGGCATGGAGCAGCGCCTTGGACGGGATGCAACCGATGTTGAGACAGGTGCCGCCGAAGGTCGCGTTCTTCTCGACCACCGCGACCTTCAGCCCGAGCTGCGCCGCCTTGATGGCGCAGACATAGCCGCCCGGTCCCGATCCGATGATAACGACGTCATAAGCCATGATACTGTCCTTCTTGATTGGGGCTCAGCGGCCGCCGCTGACATTCAGGATCGCGCCCGTCGTATAGGACGCCGCATCGGATAGGAGATAGAGAACCGCACTCGCGACTTCATCCGCGGTGCCCGCTCTTTTCATCGGCAGTATATCGCGGAACCGTTCTATCCTGTCCGGCTGTCCGCCAGAGGCATGGATCTCGGTATCGATGAGGCCCGGCCGCACCGCATTGACGCGGATACCTTCCAGCGCGACTTCACGGGCGAGCCCGATGGTAAAAGTGTCGATGGCACCCTTGGAGGCGGCATAGTCGACAAATTCGCCCGGCGAGCCCAATGTCGCTGCCGCCGACGAGATGTTGACGATGGATCCGCCCGAGCCGCCGTGGCGGGTCGACATGCGCTTGACCGCCTCGCGGGCGCAGAGGAACGAGCCGACGACATTGATGCGCATCATGCGCTCGAGCCGCGCCACATCCATTTCATCGACGCGCGCCTTGACGTCGACGATGCCGGCATTGTTGACGAAGGCATCGAGCCGGCCATAGGCGCGGTCTACAGCGCCAAACATGGCCACGATATCGGACTCGGCGCCGACATCGCCCTTGACGGCAAAAGCCTCGCCGCCGCCGGCCTTGATCTCGGCGACCAATGCGTCGGCGGCATTCCGGTTCGAAGCGTAGTTGATTCCCAGCCGGTAGCCGGCCTTCGAGCCGAGCCGGCAGATCGCGGCGCCAATGCCGCGGCTGCCGCCGGTGACCAGCAACACCTTTTGCGTCCCGCTCATTCCTGACATCCCTTCAAGGCAAATACAGCCCACGGCACCTTCGAAAACCCGCTGCCGCCATAGGCCGAGGATTGGCGCAGCGACGGCCCGAGATCCGGCAGTATCAGCGTCTTAGGCGCCTCGACGCTTTCAGACGGCAGCAGCCCGATGCTGCCCTCGTCATCCGATGCGTAGATGACGCCATGCCAGGCCGTGCAGGCGGCAAGCTCCTCGCCGGTAACGTCGCCGTCCGGGCATTTGTACATGAGCGCGCCGTTGGGCCGCGACACGCCCTCGTTCCACATGACGATGCCGTTCAGCACGACATTGTTGTCGAGGATCATGCGGAACGTGTTGGTGACGGTCTCCGAGGTGCCGGTTGGCGTAAAATCGATCTCGCTGCCGCTTTGGGCATCGCCATAGACGGCGAGCCCGATCGGACAGGCGGCATGGGCGCCAGCGACGGCCAACGCCATGCCGCCCGCGATCGATACGAACGAAAGCACCCTAGAAAGGCTAAGGGAACAAATCGTCATTCTGCTGCGCAGATCCCTTCCCCCTGCCTACCGTTTAACAGCCGGATCGGCACCAATCCTAGAGATCGAGCACCAGCCGTTCCGGATCCTCCAGGCTTTCCTTGACGCGGACGAGGAAGGTCACCGCTTCCTTGCCATCGACGATGCGGTGATCGTAGCTGAGCGCCAGATACATCATCGGCCGGATCACGATCTGGCCGCCGACCACGACAGGCCGGTCCTGGATCTTGTGCATGCCCAGGATGCCCGACTGCGGCGCGTTGAGGATCGGCGTCGACATCAGCGACCCGTAAACGCCGCCATTGGAGATCGTGAACGTGCCACCTTGCATGTCGGCGACCGACAGCTTGCCGTCGCGCGCGGCGATGCCCAGCCGGCCGATGTCCTTTTCGATCTCGGCGATCGACATCTGGTCGGCATTGCGCACGACCGGCACGACCAAGCCCTTTTCGGTGCCGACGGCGACGCCGATATGGGCGTAGTTCTTGAAGATGATATCGGTGCCGTCGATCTCTGCATTGACCGAAGGGATTTCCTTCAAGGCGTGGGTCACGGCCTTGGTGAAGAAGCCCATGAAGCCGAGCTTCACGCCATGCTTCTTCTCGAACACGTCCTTGTACTTGGCCCTGAGTGCCATCACCGCTGACATGTCGACCTCGTTGAAGGTGGTCAGCATGGCGGCGGTCGACTGCGCTTCCTTTAGACGGCGCGCGATGGTCTGGCGCAGCTTGGTCATGCGCACACGTTCCTCGCGCGATGCGTCGTCGCCAGAGGACGGCGCGCGCATGGCAACCGGTGCCGGTGTGGCCTTGGGTGTCTCGGCCGGCTGCGATGGCGCACCCTTGGAGATGGCGTCGAGCACGTCGCCCTTCAGCACCTGGCCGCGCTTGCCCGAACCCGAGAGCTGGTCGACCGAGAGATTGTGTTCGGCGATCAGTTTCGCCGCCGCCGGCGCCGGCGGCATGCTGCGCGGCTCGACCGGTCCGGCATCGCCGGCAATCTTGGCGGTCTCGGCCGCCGCCTGCTTGCCGGTCGATGCTGCATCCGGCGACGAGGCCTGCGACACCGCCTGCGGCTTGGTCGCAGTCGCCGCGGCCGCGCCATCTGCCGAAATTGAACCAAGCAGCGCGCCGACGCCGACCGTCTCGCCTTCCTTGGCGGTGATCTCGCTCAGCCTCCCGGCGGCGGCGGCGGGCACTTCCACCGTCACCTTGTCGGTTTCGAGCTCGACCAGCGGCTCATCGGCGGCAATGGCATCGCCGACCTTCTTGAACCATTTGCCGATGGTCGCTTCGGTGACGGATTCGCCGAGAGTGGGAACGCGGATTTCGGTAGCCATTGTGCCTGTCCGTTTTTGTCGGGTTCTGTTTTGTCAGCCCAATTCTGCTCTATTGGGGCGCTCTGTTCTATTCACCAAGCGCGTCTTCAAGCAAGGCGGCGAGCTGGGCAAGGTGCTTGGACATCAACCCGGTCGCCGGCGAGGCAGCCGCCGGGCGGCCGGTGTAGCGCACCCGCTGATGCTTGGCGTCGATATGGGCCAGCACCCATTCCAGATACGGGTCGATGAACGACCAGGCGCCCATGTTCTTGGGCTCCTCCTGGCACCAGACCATCTCGGCATTGCGGAAGCGCGACAGTTCGGTGATCAGCGCCTTGGCCGGGAACGGATAGAGCTGTTCGACGCGCAGCAGATAGATGTCGTTGATGCCGCGCTTCTCGCGCTCCTCGTAGAGGTCGTAATAGACCTTGCCCGAGCATAGTACGACGCGGCGGATCTTCGAATCCTTGGTGAGCTTGATCGCCTGGTTGGGCAGCAGCTGGGCATCGTCCCAAAGCAGCCGGTGGAACGAGCTTTCACCCGACATTTCCGGCAGCGTCGACACCGCCCGCTTGTGGCGCAGCAGCGACTTCGGCGTCATCAGGATCAGCGGCTTGCGGAAGTCGCGCTTCAGCTGGCGGCGCAGGATGTGAAAGTAGTTGGCCGGCGTCGTGCAGTTGGCGACTTGCATGTTGTCTTCGGCGCAAAGCTGCAGGAAGCGCTCGAGCCGGGCCGAGGAGTGTTCCGGGCCCTGGCCTTCATAGCCATGCGGCAACAGGCACACGAGGCCCGACATTCGGAGCCACTTGCGCTCTCCTGAAGAGATAAACTGGTCGAACACCACCTGGGCGCCGTTGGCGAAGTCGCCGAACTGGGCTTCCCATAGCGTCAGCGCCTTCGGCTCGGCCAGGCTGTAGCCATATTCGAAGCCCAGCACCGCCTCTTCCGAAAGCATCGAGTTGATGACTTCGTAGCCGGCCTGTGCGGCCGACAGATTGTTGAGCGGGATGTAGCGGGTCTCGTCGCGCTGGTCGTAGAGCACGGAATGGCGCTGCGAGAAGGTACCGCGTTCGGAATCCTGTCCCGACAGGCGGATCGGATTGCCGTCGAGCAGGATGGCGCCGAAGGCCAGCGCCTCCGCCGTCGACCAGTCGATGCCTTCGCCGGATTCGATCGCCTGGCGGCGGTTTTCGAGGAAGCGGATGATCGTCTTGTGCGCCTCGAAATCCTTCGGCACCTCGGTCAGCTTCTTGCCGATTTCCTTCAGCGTTTTGACCGGCATGGCGGTCTTGCCGCGCCGCTGTTCATCCTGGTTGTCGGCCGTGCGCAGGCCCGACCATGCGCCGTCGAGCCAATCGGCCTTGTTGGGCTTGTAATGCTGGCCGACTTCCCACTCGGATTCCAGATGCGCGCGCCAGTCGGCCCTCATCCGGTCGAATTCGGCCTGGGTGATGTGGCCTTCGGCAATCAGGCGGTCGGCGTATATCTGTACCGTGGTCTTGTGGGTGCGGATGTTGCGATACATGATCGGCTGGGTGAAGGCCGGCTCGTCGCCTTCATTGTGGCCGAAGCGGCGGTAGCAGAACATGTCCACCACCACGGGCTTGTGGAACTTCATGCGGAATTCGATCGCCACCTTGGTGGCGTGCACCACGGCTTCCGGGTCGTCGCCATTGACGTGGAAGATCGGCGCCTCGATCATCTTGGCCACGTCTGACGGATAGGGCGACGAGCGCGAGAAACGCGGATTGGTGGTGAAGCCGATCTGGTTGTTGATGATGAAATGCAGCGTGCCGGCGACCCGGTGGCCGCGCAGGCCGGACAGGCCGAGAATTTCGGCGATCACGCCCTGGCCGGCGAAGGCGGCGTCGCCGTGCAGCAAGAGTGGCAGCACCTTGGCGCGTTCTTCCAGCGGCACGATTTCCTCGCGGCTGCGGCCGAACAGATAATCCTGCTTGGCGCGCGCCTTGCCCATCACCACCGGGTCGACGATTTCCAGATGCGAGGGATTGGCGGTCAGCGACAAATGCACCTTGTTGCCATCGAACTCGCGGTCCGACGAGGCGCCGAGATGGTACTTGACGTCGCCCGAACCCTCGACTTCGTCGGGCGCGGCCGAGCCGCCCTTGAATTCATGGAAGATGGCGCGGTGCGGCTTGGCCATCACCTGGGAGAGCACGTTCAGCCGGCCGCGATGCGCCATGCCGAGCACGATCTCCTTCATGCCGAGCTGGCCGCCGCGCTTGATGATCTGCTCCAGCGCCGGGATCAACGCTTCACTGCCATCGAGCCCGAAACGCTTGGTGCCCTTGTACTTGACGTCGATGAACTGTTCGAAACCTTCGGATTCGACCAGCTTCTGCAGGATCGCCTTCTTGCCGGTGGCGGTGAAGGAGATCTCCTTGTCGGCGCCCTCGATGCGCGCCTGGATCCAGGCTTTTTCCTCAGGATCGGAAATATGCATGAACTCGACGCCCAGCGTCGAGCAATAGGTGCGGGTGAGGATTTCCAGCATTTGCCGGATGCTGCCGAATTCAAGCCCGAGCACATTGTCGAGGAAGATCGGCCGGTCGTAATCGGCTTCGGTGAAGCCGTAATTTTCCGGCGACAATTCGTTGTAGTCCTCGAGCGGCTTGGCGATGCCGAGCGGATCGAGATTGGCATGCAGATGGCCGCGCATGCGGTAGGCGCGGATCATCATGATGGCGCGCACGGAATCGCGCGTCGCCTGGTGTACGTCGGCATCGGAAAGGACGACGCCGTTGGTGACCGCCTTGTCCTTGACCTTCTTTTCGATGGTCTTCTCGACGATGCCCCAATTGCCGTCTAGCGCCGAGACCAGTTCGCCATTGGCCTGCAGCGGCCAGGACGGCTTCGCCCAGGAGGCGCCCTTGGCGTTCCTGCGCACATCGCCGGCATCGTCCTTCAGCCCGGCGAAGAACTCCTGCCATTCGGCATTGACCGAGGCCGGATCGTCCTCATAGGCGGCATAGAGCGCGTCGATGTAATCGGCATTGCCGCCATAGAGGAAAGAGGTGAGCGAAAACTGGTCGTTGGCCTGATCTTGTCTTGCCATTTTTTGTCCGCGGAGCCCGGCTCCGTCTCCTGTTTGAGCGAATAGGGAGTAGCGAATAGCGAGTAGGGATTGCCCCGTGGTCGCACCGCTACTCTGTTTTCCCTATTCGCTATTCACTACTCGCTACTCGCTTTAACTCTTGATCGCCTCGACCAGCGTCGTGCCCAGCCTTGCCGGCGAGGGCGATACCTTGATGCCGGCCGATTCCATTGCCGCGATCTTGTCCTCGGCGCCGCCCTTGCCGCCAGAGATGACCGCGCCCGCATGACCCATGGTGCGGCCGGCCGGCGCCGTGCGCCCGGCGATGAAGCCGGCCATCGGCTTCTTGCGGCCACGCTTGGCTTCGTCCTTGAGGAACTGCGCGGCGTCTTCCTCGGCCGAACCGCCGATCTCGCCGATCATGATGATCGACTTGGTCTCGTCGTCGGCGAGGAACATCTCGAGCACGTCGATGAACTCGGTGCCCTTGACGGGGTCGCCGCCAATGCCGACGGCGGTGGTCTGGCCGAGGCCGACATTGGTGGTCTGGAACACTGCCTCATAGGTAAGCGTTCCCGAGCGCGAAACAACGCCGACCGAGCCCTTGCGGAAGATGTTTCCGGGCATGATGCCGATCTTGCATTCGTTGGGCGTCAAGACGCCCGGGCAGTTCGGGCCGATCAGCCTCGAGGTCGAGCGGTCGAGCCGCGCCTTGACCCTGATCATGTCCATCACCGGTATGCCTTCGGTGATGCAGATGATCAGCGGGATCTCGGCCTCGATCGCCTCCAGGATGGCTTCGGCGGCGCCCGCCGGCGGCACATAGACGACTGAAGCGTTGGCGCCGGTCTTCTCCTTGCCCTCGGCGACGGTGGCGAAGATTGGCAGGCTTTCGCCCTTCGAGCCGGTCCAGGTCTCGCCGCCCTTCTTGGGATGGATGCCGCCGATCATCTTGGTGCCGTGATAGGCCAGCGCCTGTTCAGTGTGGAACGTGCCGGTCTTGCCGGTCAGGCCCTGCACCAGCACCTTGGTGTTCTTGTCGACGAGAATGGACATGGGTGATAACGCCTCTGGATTCAGCGATTACAAGAAAGGATTGACGGCTCGTACCGAGCCATAAACCTGGTTGTGGTTGAGACCCTCAGTGTAGAAAATCGGCGCACCGAGATACCCGGCCGCCGCGAGAAGCGCGGCGTCGTAGTAGTGAATTCCGAAACGGCGCGCGAGGTCCAGCCCAGAACGGACGTAGCTTTCGTCGACGGGCACCAAAGGACAGGTCCCGAGGAGAACCAGCCACTGGTCGAGCCGGTCATCGCCCAGGAGGGATTTCGCTCGCGACACTGCGGCGAATTCGGCCAAGGTTTGCCCCGACAAGCCAAAGATGGTGCTCGATACCAGTTTTGCAGCGATCGGCGCGCGGCGTGGATCACGATTCTTCTCCGAAGCCGCGTAGATCAGGACGTTCGTGTCGAGAAAGCAATCGATCCTCCCGGTCGGCATAGGCGTCCCTTCGATCCCACTTGTAAGGGGTGTCGGCGCTGTCGCTCCGTCTCGCGGCCTCGTCCATGAGTCGCTGCATTCCCGCCTTGGCCCAGGCCATCCGGTCTTCCTGCTCGACTTCATGCGCAAGCAGTGAACGAATGAGGGCATTGAGCGTGGTGTTGCGACGTCCGGCAAGGCCTCGCGCCTTTTCGAGCAAAGCCTCGTCCATGGCTAGGGTGACATTCTTCATTGCTTGTCTCCACATAAATACACAGCCAATATGTGTGTGATTATGTGTATTTTTTCAACCGCCATGCCCACGATCTGCATCGCTCAGCCTTCCCCTAACTCGGAAGGCGAGACGCGCCGGTAAACGCCGCTCACCATGTCCTGCCAGGCATCGCTGCCGACAGGTTTGAATTGCAATCGCATGCGGTAGGCGTCGGCACCGTCGAAAACATACGTCACGCGCGCGACGCCGCGCGGCGACGACCGCTCCAGAGTGAGTTCGTTGCCGCTCCACGTGCCCGTGGCCGGCGCCGCCGGCACGAAGCCCATCGAGTCGAACTGATGCATGGTGGCGATGCTGTTTTGCTGGTCGAAGCCAAACACGCTGTGCGCGCCGAACGAGACCGTGCCGTCGCGACGCTGGCGATAGCGGTGCACCACGAACAGCCCGCCGAACTGTGCCTCAGCCAGCACTTCGGAAGTCGCTGTGCCGGCATCGGTCCATTGGGTTGCCGCCACCTCTTCCTCACCACGCCACGCGCCAACCAGCGCCTGCAGGCGCTGGTGATCGGCCGAGAGCGAGGAGAAGGCGGCTGCGTTCATGGGTCAGAGCCGCTTCAGGTCGGAGACGGTGAGGTCGCTCTTGGCGTTGCCGGTGTTGAGCGTCGTCGCCGGCTCGAACATCAGCACCACGGGCTCCGAAGTCAGCGAGCGCGGCCGGTGCTCGACGCCGCGCGGCACGACGATGAAATCGCCCTCGCCAAGCTCGACCGGACCGTCGCGAAAATCGATGGCAATGCGCCCACGCAGCACGAGGAAGGCCTCGTCCTCATTGTCATGCGCGTGCCAGTCGAAGATTTCGCCGAACTTGGCGACCTTGGCCTGGCTGTTATTGACATCGCCGGCGATGTGCGGATCGAAGACCTTGCTGATCTTCGCATCCGCCGCCTCGACCAGATTTATCTTGCGCGGAGGCATCCGCTCAGCCCTTCACCGCCGCAACGATCTTCTTGGCCGCGTCGTCGAGGTCATCGGCAGACACCACGTTGAGGCCGCTGTCGTTGATGATCTTTTTGCCGAGTTCGGCATTGGTGCCTTCCAGGCGCACCACCAGCGGCACTTCCAGGCCGACTTCCTTGACCGCGGCAATGACGCCCTCGGCAATGATGTCGCACTTCATGATGCCGCCGAAGATGTTGATCAGGATACCCTTGACCGCCGGATCCTTGGTGATGATCTTGAACGCCGCCGTCACCTTCTCCTTCGACGCGCCGCCGCCGACATCGAGGAAGTTGGCAGGTTCGGCGCCATAGAGCTTGATGATGTCCATCGTCGCCATGGCAAGGCCGGCGCCGTTGACCATGCAGCCGATATTGCCGTCCAGCGCGACATAGGCGAGGTCGTATTTCGACGCCTCGATCTCCTTCTCGTCCTCTTCGGTGGTATCGCGCAGTTCGAGCACGTCCGGGTGGCGGAACAGCGCGTTGTTGTCGAACGACACTTTTGCGTCGAGCACGCGCAGCCGCCCGCTCTTCATGACGATCAGCGGGTTGACCTCGAGCAGGCTCATGTCCTTCTCGACAAAGGCCTTGTAGAGGATCGGGAACAGCGTATCGCCGTCCTTGGCCGCGTCGCCGTCGAGCTTCAGCGCGCCGTTGAGCGCCTTCAGGTCGGCTGATGTGACGCCCTTTTCCGGATCGATGGCGACAGTGATGATCTTTTCCGGCGTGTCATGCGCGACCGCTTCGATGTCCATGCCGCCTTCGGTCGAGACGACGAAAGCAACGCGGCCGACCGAGCGGTCGACGAGGATCGACAGATAGAGTTCGCGCTCGATGTCGGCGCCGTCCTCGATGTAGAGGCGGTTGACCTGCTTGCCGGCCGGGCCGGTCTGCTTGGTCACCAGAGTATTGCCCAGCATCTCATTGGCGTTGGTGACAACGTCGGCAACCGACTTCGCCAGCCGCACACCGCCCTTGGCATCCGGGCCAAGCTCCTTGAATTTGCCCTTGCCGCGGCCGCCGGCATGGATCTGGCTCTTCACCACATAAAGCGGACCGGGGAGCGCCTTGGCGGCGGCTTCCGCTTCGTTCGCCTTGAACACCGGTACGCCCTCGGCCACCGGCGCGCCGAACGACTTCAGCAGCGCCTTGCCCTGATACTCATGGATGTTCATCTGGATTTTCTCCGGGTTACTTGGCGGCGAGCTGCGGTGCGATCTTGACGCAGGCCTCGGTCAGGCCCTGCACCGTCGCCACCGAACTGTCGAACATCTTCTGCTCGCTCTTGTTCAGGTCGATCTCGATGATGCGCTCGACGCCGCCGGCGCCGATCACCACGGGAACGCCGACATAGGTGTTCTTGACGCCATACTGGCCGGAAAGATACGCGGCGCACGGCAGCACGCGCTTCTTGTCCTTGAGGTAGGCTTCGGCCATCGAGATCGCCGAGGCGGCCGGCGCGTAATAGGCCGAGCCGGTCTTGAGCAGGCCGACGATCTCGGCGCCGCCGTCGCGGGTGCGCTGTACGATCTGGTCGAGCTTTTCCTTCGAGGTCCAGCCCATCTTGATGAGGTCGGGCAGCGGAATGCCCGACACCGTCGAATAGCGGATCATCGGCACCATGGAATCGCCGTGGCCGCCGAGCACGAAGGCGGTGACGTCCTCGACCGAGACCTTGAATTCCTCAGCCAGGAAATAGCGGAAGCGCGCACTGTCGAGCACACCGGCCATGCCGACGACATGGCTCTTGGGCAAGCCCGAGAACTTCTGCAGCGCCCAGACCATGGCGTCGAGCGGATTGGTGATGCAGATGACAAAGGCCTTGGGCGCGTACTTCTTCAGCCCGGCGCCGACCTGCTCCATGACCTTGAGGTTGATGCCCAGAAGGTCGTCGCGGCTCATGCCGGGCTTGCGCGGCACGCCGGCGGTGACGATGCAGACATCGGCACCCTCGATACCGGCATAGTCGTTGATGCCGGTGAGGCGGCTGTCGAAGCCATCGACGGGCGACGACTGCGCGATATCGAGCCCCTTGCCTTGCGGGATACCTTCGGCAATATCGAACAGCACCACGTCGCCGAGGTCCTTGAGGCCGATCATATGGGCGAGCGTGCCGCCGATCATGCCAGAGCCGATGAGCGCTATCTTGTTGCGTGCCATGTCAGGATGTTTTCCCTTTGTCGGTGACGGTGTCTCAAATCTTTTAACGACTTGATGGCACGTCGAAGAAGAGGCTGGAATGCTGCGAGGACCCGCGAGACTTTCGCCGCACCCAATAGCCTCGGAGCGGCATAAATTCAAACGATTATTTTGAGGCGAGCATTTTCAATCGGTTAGAGTGATTGGGACTTACGTAAACGTCAAAGTTTATAAGTCGACTTGCGGGAATTTACACAATCGCCATGGAAATCAGAAGGCTATATATGGCGGAGATGACGCCCTTGTGATGCGGGCACCAAATCTCTCCCCTCGAGGGGAGATGTCGCCAAAGGCGAAGGGGGTCGCCTCGCGTGAAGCGCTGGCGCCATCTGTGCCGCGCCCGGTCGAGCCGACGCCCTCTGGCTTGCCGGCCATCCGCGTAGAGAGATCGATCGTCGCGCCGGTTTCGCCAATAACCAACGATGCGGGAGGGTCGCCCACCTGAGCCTAAGCGCGCGCCTGCTGCGCTTCTGGCGCCGCCTTCACCTTCTGCCGCTCCGCCCAATCCTCCAGCCAATCGTGGCTTTGCATCTCGATCAGGCGCGATGCCGTGCGCTCGAATTCGAAGACCTCGACGCCGCGCTTTGCGAGATAAAGCTGCGTCGGCGGAGCCTCTGCACTCATCACCAGCCGTACATGATGGTCATAAAGCGTGTCGATCAACAGGATGAAGCGCTTGGCCTCGTTGCGCTTGCCTTCGGCGAGTACCGGGACATGGTCGACGAAGATGGTCGAAAAGCGCCCGGCGATTGCCAAGTAGTCGCGCGCCCCAAGCGGCCTTTCGCAGAGATCTGCGAAGGAAAACCGCGCCGCATCGCCGGCGGCGCGCGGCACGACCACTTGCCGGCCCTTGAGGGTCAGCGAGGTCTCCGTAGCCGGCACGCCATGCGTCATGGCTTGCCAGGCCTCGTCGAGTATCTGGTCGGCCGCCGCACCGGCCGGCGTGACATAGACCGGCATGCGGGCGAATTTTTCCAGCCGGTAGTCCTTGTCGGCGTCGAGCGCCAACACCTGTGCATGCCGCTCCAGAATGCCGATGAAGGGCAGGAAAAGCTGGCGGTTCAGCCCGTCTCTGTAAAGATCTTCCGGCGCCACGTTCGAGGTGGCGACCAGCACCACGCCGTTGGCAAACAGCGCCGAAAACAGCCGCGACAGGATCATCGCGTCGGCAATGTCGGTGACCGAGAACTCGTCGAAGCACAGCACCCAGGCCTGCTCGGCAAGCGCCTTGGCGACGGGCGGGATCGGATCGTCTTCCCTCACGTCGCCGTTCTTGCGTGCCTGCCGGTGCTTCTGGATGCGGTCCTGCACATCGGCCATGAAGTCGTTGAAGTGGACGCGGCGTTTGCGCCGCACCGGCACAAGCTCGAAGAACATGTCCATCAGCATGGTCTTGCCGCGGCCGACGCCGCCATGGATGTAGAGCCCTTTGACGGCCTCGTGCGTTCCGCGCTTGCGGGCAAACAGCCAGCCCAGCGCGCTGGACTTCTGTGCCAGCCGCTTGGCCGAAATCTCATCGGTCAGCCGGTCAAGCGCAGCTGCGATCCGCTCCTGTAGCGGATCGCGTTCGATCGCCCCGGTTTCCACCAGATGGTCGTAACGCTGCCTGACGGTCGCATGTATCTGGAGGCCGTCACGCAGATGCATCGGTCATGTCGTTCCGGAGCAATTTCCAGGAAAAAATATGTCTATCTTGTAAGCGAAATCGGCTGCCCGTTCGAAGTCTGGCCGTCGAATTTCGAGCCGCCCGAGGAATAGAGCCGCGCCAGCGCGCCACCATTCTCGTCATAAAGCGTCAGTTGCTTGCCGGCGACGTTCCACGACTTGATGCCGCCGATCGGTGCCGGGCAATGCAGCGGCCCGGCGCGGAAGCCGGCACCGAACTTGGTCTGCGGCGTCGCCACCTTGCAGCTCTGGCCCGAAACGCTGGCATTCCAGACACCGGCGACGCTGGCGGCATTGAGATCCGAGGCTCCGGCGGGCGCCGTACCGTCCGGCGGCAGCGAGGCCACCTGCGTATTCGCCGGCGCGGTCGGGAATTGCGACGGGTCCGTGGTTCCGGGCGACGCCGGCGGCGGCAGCTGGTTCGCGGTCACCTTGCCGGCGGGCGCGGCCTCCAGCGGTGCCGGCTGCTGATCGCCCATCGACGAGAAGCGTGAGGTCGAACAGCCGCTCGCAACGAGCGCGGCCAGCGATACGGCCACCAGGCCGGTTTTCGAAAAAGTCATTCCAACCTCCGTCGGATCCGGCTGGGGGGAAGCCGTCCGCACAATCTCACCTCCACCAAGATGGAGAAGGTGGCGAAATTTCAACCCGATATGGTTAAAATACGGTTTGCAGCAAGATTTGTTGCAAATTTGTCGCAATCGCGATGGTACGGGCCACTGTCGCACGTCGCCCTGAGGTCCCGGTCGACACTGGCCGCCCCCTGGCATTCGGCGGTCACGTGCTTGCGCAAGCAGGCACAGCGCCTATGTCAGGGAGGCGCAACCTGCCGGAGCCGCTAAATTGGCCGCGAGAAAGAGAGCCGACAATCGCTACTATAGCGGCCCGCCCAGCGATCATTTCGACGGCACCTTGTTCTTCAATCCCGACGGCCAGCTGCCCGGCCGTTTCGCCGACCTGCTGAAATGGCAGTTGAATGGCAAGCGCTCGAAATGGCCGGCGACGAATCCAAGCCCCTTCCCGCAGGCAAAGCCGGCCGCGAAGGTCGAAGGCGCCGCGCTTGATGTGACGATGGTGGGCCATTCCAGCTTGCTGATCCAGACGGCCGGTCTGAACATCCTGACCGACCCGGTCTGGTCGCAGCGCGCGTCGCCGCTTTTCTTTGCCGGTCCACGGCGCATCAATCCGCCAGGCATCGCCTTCGCCGACCTGCCGCCGATCGACCTCGTGCTGGTCAGCCACAATCATTACGACCATCTCGACCTCGCCACGCTGAAGCGGCTGAAGGCCAGCCACGACCCGCTGGTGCTCACTCCGCTCGGCAACGATACCCTGATTGGCGATGCGATTCCCGGTATGCGGCTGTCGGCCCATGATTGGGGCGACAGGGTCGAGGTCGGCAACGGTGTCGCCGTCCATGTCGAGCCGGCGCACCACTGGTCGGCGCGTGGCGCCCGCGACCGGCGCATGGCGCTGTGGGCCGGCTTCGTCGTCGGGACGCCGAACGGCAAACTCTATTTCGCCGGCGACACCGGCTTCCACGGCGGCATCAACTACCGGCTGATGGCTGAAAAACATGGCGGCTTCCGCTTGGCCATCCTGCCGATCGGCGCCTATGAGCCGCGCTGGTTCATGGCGCCGCAGCACCAGAATCCGGAGGAGGCGGTGCAAGGCATGACTTTGTGCAACGCCGCTTTCGCCGCCGGCTGCCACTGGGGCACTTTCCAGCTCACCGACGAACCGATCGACGAGCCGGCGCGAAAATTGACCGAGGCGCTCGACGATCAAGGCGTCCCACGAGAGCGCTTTCGCGCCTTGCGGCCCGGCGAGGTCTGGAGCGTACCCGAGATCGGGCGCGACTGACGTCTGCATTGGCCATTTACGGCCCGGTCATTTTCGCAGATGGTCAGCCTAACGGGCAAAGGGGAATTCAGATGAAATCGATCGTGGCAGTTCTGATGGCGCTGGCGTTTTCGACGCCATGCGCTTTCGCAGGCGAAATCGGCGACCGCGCCACCGAGGCCGAAAAACTGCTGCAGTCGGGTGACGGCGCCGGCGCGCTGGACAAATTCCGCGGCGCGGAGGAAGCCTTTTGGCAAGCTATGCCGCTGACCGTCCAGAACGTCAAACAGGTCGATTCCGCAAGCGGTTTCGGTATCTACAGCGAGCGTGCCAATCGCATCTACAAACCAGGCGAGAAGATCGTGCTCTATATGGAGCCTGTTGGCTACGGCTATGGCACGGACGGTCTCGGCAACAGCATGATCGCGCTTTCCGTCGACATCACCGTCGTTTCAGCGGCCGGCGAGACCCTCGGGACAAGTGAGAAGGTCGGCCGTGTCCAGGTCGCCTCCCGCTCACACAACCGCGAACTGTTCTTCAAGCTGGACCTCTCCCTCGACGGCTTGCCGCCCGGCAAATACCGGTGCGACTTTCTCATGCATGACGAGAATTCGAACAAGACGGCGCCCTTCACCACCGATATCGAGATCGCCGGCTAGGTCGGTCAACGGGCAGCGGCCTCGCAAGCCGACGGGAACCCAAGCGCGGCAGCCGCGTTTTTCATACGGTTTCAAAATCTATCGGTTTGCGAGGCATTCCCATGCTCAAATGGATTGTCATTTTGCTGATCATCGCCGCGGCGGCGAGCCTGCTCGGCATGCCGGCGCTGGCAGGTGCTGCCGCAACCGGTGCGCGCATCCTCATCGGCATCGTTCTGATCATCTTCCTGCTGATGGTACTGGGCATTTTCGCGGTGACGTAAAGCGGCTCCGCACTGGTAATTCCTGCCCGTTTCCGCCATATAGCGCCAATCGGACACGGAATTTTCGGAGCAATGGCCAGCACTGCCCCATTCGCCAAGATGAACGGCATCGGCAACGAGATCATCGTTGCCGACATGCGTAGCCGTGCCGATCGGGTGACGGCGGCCGCGGCAATCGCGCTGAACGCGGATGCCGCGACAAGGTTCGACCAGATCATGGCGATCCACGACGCCAGGACGCCGGGCACCGCCTTTTTCATCGACATATTGAATTCCGACGGAACCAGCGCGCAGGCCTGCGGCAACGGCATGCGCTGCGTTGTCCAGGCGCTCGCCGCCGAGACCGGCCAGAAGACCTTCACCTTCGAGACCGTGGCCGGCATTCTCAACGCGCGCGAACATGCCGACGGCTCGATCTCGGTCGACATGGGCATACCGCGCTTCGGCTGGCAGGACATTCCGCTGGCCGAGGAATTCCACGACACCCGCATGATCGAGCTGCAGATCGGACCGATCGACGCGCCGGTGCTGCATTCACCCTCTGTCGTCTCGATGGGCAATCCGCACGCCATCTTCTGGGTCGATCGCGACGTCTGGTCCTACGAGCTCGACCGTTTCGGCCCGCTGCTCGAGAACCATCCGATGTTTCCCGAACGGGCCAACATCACCATCGCTCAGGTCACCTCACCCGAAACCATGATCATCCGCACATGGGAGCGTGGCGCCGGCCTGACCAAGGCCTGCGGCTCGGCCTCCTGCGCCGCAGTGGTCGCAGCCGCCCGCACCAACCGGACCGGCCGCAGCGTCAGCCTGCTGACCCCCGGCGGCGGCACGCTGCATGTCGAATGGCGCGACGATGACCACGTCATCCTCACCGGCGCCGCAGAATGGGAATTTTCCGGCAACTTCGATCCGTCGGTCGGAACGTGGGCCCGCGACACCGAAAGCGCGGCCTGATGTCCGCTCTGTCCAAGAGCCCGGTGTCCAAGGGCATCGATGTGGTGACTTTCGGCTGCCGGCTGAACACCTATGAGTCCGAGGTGATGCGGCGCGAGGCTGAAACCGCCGGCCTCGGCGCGCTGGAAGGCGGCGCCGTGATCTTCAACACCTGCGCTGTCACCGGCGAAGCGGTGCGCCAGGCCAAGCAGGCGATCCGCAAGGCGCGCCGCGACAACCCGCAAGCCCGCATCATCGTCACCGGCTGCGCCGCGCAGACCGAGCCTGAAAAATTCGCCGCCATGGACGAGGTCGATCTCGTGCTCGGCAACGAGGAGAAGCTGAAGGCGAACTCCTATCGCGCGCTGCCGGATTTCGGCGTCAACGACACCGAGAAGGCGCGCGTCAACGACATTTTTTCGGTGCGTGAGACCGCCGGCCACATGGTCGACGCCATCGAGGGCCGCGCACGCGCCTTCGTACAGGTGCAGAACGGCTGCGACCACCGCTGCACCTTCTGCATCATCCCTTACGGCCGCGGCAATTCGCGCTCTGTGCCGATGGGCGCCGTGGTCGACCAGGTCAAGCGGCTCGCCGGAAACGGCTATGCCGAGATCGTGCTGACCGGTGTCGACATGACCAGTTTTGGCGCCGACCTGCCGGGCGCGCCGAAGCTCGGCAGACTGGTAAAAACCATCCTCAGGCAGGTGCCCGATGTGAAGCGCCTCCGGCTGTCCTCGATCGATTCTATCGAGGCCGACGACGATCTGCTCGACGCCATCGCCACCGAGCCCAGGCTGATGCCGCATCTGCATCTGTCGCTGCAATCGGGCGACGACATGATCCTGAAGCGCATGAAGCGCCGGCACAATCGAGACCAGTCGATCCGCTTCTGCGAGGACGTTCGCAAGCTGCGCTCCGGCATCGTCTTCGGCGCCGACATCATCGCCGGCTTCCCGACCGAGACCGACGAAATGTTCGAGAACTCGGAAAAAATCGTCGAGGAGTGTGGCCTGACCCATCTCCACGTTTTCCCCTTCAGCCCGCGCCAAGGCACGCCTGCCGCGCGCATGCCGCAGCTCCGCCGAGAATTGGTCAAGCAGCGCGCTGCCCGGCTGCGCGCCGCGGGTGACGCTGCCTATGTCAGGCATCTGTCATCGCTTTCCGGAACCCGTCAGTCGATCCTGATCGAGCGCGACGGACTTGGCCGAACCGAAGGGTTTACGCTTGCCGCACTCGGCACGGGCGCACCGGGCGAAATCATCGGGGCCGATATATCGGGCCACGATGGTGCCCGGCTGATCGCGACCCCCCTTGCCGCCCGCGCGGCCTGAGAAACGTAAAGCATGGCTGGTTTTTTCAAGAAGATATTTTCGTTCGGCAAGAAGGAGGTGGTCGAGGAGCGGGTCGACGAAACCGCCCCTTTGCCGCCGATCAAGTGGGAAGCACTCGATGCGCTGAAGCCGGCGGCCGAGCAGGTCGTGCCGGAGTTTTTGAAGCGCGACGAGCTGGAGCCCGAGGCGGAGACTGCGCCAACGCCCGCGGTCGAGCCGAAGGTGATCCCTGCGCCGGAACCGGCGCCTGTCGAGGAGCCGGCGCCCGAACCGGCACCTTCGATTCCGCCAGCGCCGGAGCCTACCGTTCCGCCCGCGCCGGAACCTCTGCCGAAGCCCGAACCGGAAGAAGAACCCGCGCCTGAGACGCCTGCCGAGCCGCCGGCGCCCGAGGAAATACCAACACCTCCCGCCGTCCCGGAACCTGCTCCCAAACCTCAGCCGCATGAGGTACCGCCACCCGCGCCGGCCGAGCCGGAGATCGTTCCGTCACGCCCGGAAAAGCAACCGGAACCGGCGCCGGTCGAAGTGCCGGTGCCGCCGGTCGAGGTTCCGGCAGAGACACCAACTCCGATCGAGGTGCCGACGCCGGCGCCGACCCCTGCTCAGCCACCATCAGACGTCGGCGCGGCCCCTCATCCGCCGGCCGAGATCGCACCTCCCATTCGCCAGCCTGCGCCATTCGAATCGCAGCCGATCGTTTCGGAGATCGCGCCCGAACCGCAGGCCGTCCCTGCGCCAAAATCCGTTCCCGCGCCTGGCAAGGTAACCGTCACCAAGAAGGTCGAGCAGAAGGCAGAGCCGCAGAAGGCGCCGGAGCCGGCGCCGAGGCGCTCATGGTTCCAGCGCATGAAGGACGGGCTTGCCCGTTCGTCCAAGGAACTGACCGGCAACATTGCCGGGGTCTTCACCAAGCGCAAGCTGGACGAGGAGACGCTGCAGGATCTGGAGGACGTGCTGATCCGTGCCGATCTCGGCATGGAAACCGCGCTGCGCGTCACCGATGCGCTGGCCGCCAGCCGCTACGGTAAGGATGTCTCCGACACCGAGGTTCGCGCCATCATGGCGGCCGAGGTGGAGAAGGTGCTGACGCACGTCGCCATGCCGCTGGAACTCGATCTCTCGCACAAGCCGCATGTTATCCTAGTGGTTGGCGTCAACGGCACCGGCAAGACCACGACCATCGGCAAGCTTGCCGCCAAGCTCACCGATGGCGGCCTGTCGGTGATGTTGGCGGCCGGCGACACGTTCCGCGCCGCCGCGATCGAGCAGTTGAAGATCTGGGGCGAGCGGACGAAATCGCCTGTCATCGCCTCCAAGCTCGGCGCCGATGCCGCGGGCCTCGCCTATGACGCCTTCGAAAAGGCCAAGGAAGCCGGCTCCGACGTGCTGATCATCGACACCGCCGGCCGCCTGCAAAACAAGACCGAGTTGATGGCGGAGCTCGAAAAGATCGTCCGCGTGCTCGGCAAGCTCGATCCGGAAGCGCCGCACACCGTGCTGCAAACGGTCGATGCCACCACCGGCCAGAATGCACTCAACCAAGTCGAAATCTTCCGCAATGTCGCCGGCGTCAACGGCCTTGTGATGACCAAGCTGGACGGCACGGCGCGCGGCGGTATTCTGGTGGCGATCGCGGCGAAGCACAAATTGCCGGTCTATTTCATCGGCGTCGGCGAACAGGTCGACGACCTCGAACCGTTCTCGGCAAGCGAATTCGCCAGGGCGATCGCTGGAGTTGCCTAACAAGCATGTCCCAAAAAGTTGCAGCCTTTTTGGATCGGATCCTGCGTAAGAAAGAGCTTCCATGAACCCACCCATTCTCGAACGCGATCCGTCCGATCCGCAAAAACAAAAGAAGGAAGGCGTCAATCCGCTGCTCAAGCTGGTGTTGGAGCTGGGGCCGTTGATGGTGTTCTTCTTCACCAATGCGCGCGGCGCCTGGCTGGTGCAGAAATTCCCGGTCCTGGCCGAGTTCGGCGGCCCGATCTTCGTCGCCACCGGCCTGTTCATGGCCGCCACGGCAATCGCGCTGATCGCCTCATGGCTGCTGATGCGCACCTTGCCGATCATGCCGATGGTGTCGGGCGTCGTCGTCTTCATCTTCGGCGCGCTGACGCTCTATCTGCAGGACGACATCTTCATCAAGATGAAGCCGACCATCGTCAACACGCTGTTCGGTGGCGTGCTGCTTGGCGGCCTCTACTTCGGCAAGTCGCTGCTTGGCTATGTCTTCGATTCGGCCTTCAGCCTCGATGCCGAAGGCTGGCGCAAGCTGACCTTTCGCTGGGGCCTGTTCTTCCTGTTCCTGGCCCTTGCCAATGAGGTGGTGTGGCGGAATTTTTCCACCGACGCCTGGGTTACCTTCAAGGTCTGGGGCATCATGCCGATCACGCTTCTGTTCACCTTTAGCCAGATGCCGCTGATCCTGCGCCATTCGCTTGAGGACAAGACCGGGAAATAGGAGAGGGCCGTGGAATTCGTCACCACGCGCGACGAACTGAGGACGATCTACAAGACGCCGCGACCGACCGACGGCTCGATCCGTAAGGAGATGAAAGCGCTCGACGGCCACTGCCGCTCCTTCATTGGCAAGAGCCCGTTCGTGCTGATCGGCTCGTCCGACGGCGCCGGCAATGCCGACGTGACGCCGAAGGGTGACAAACCGGGCTTTGCCGCCGTGCTCGACGACACCACCATCGCCATTCCGGACCGGCCCGGCAACAACCGGCTCGACACGCTGGAGAACATCCTCCTCCATCCCTCGGTCGGGCTGCTCTTCCTCATTCCCGGTATGAACGAGACGCTGCGCGTCAACGGCGAGGCCCGCATCACCGTCGACGGGGGCCTTCGCGAGCGCCTTGCCATCGACGGCAAGGAACCGCAAAGCGTCGTCGTGGTCACCGTCAAGGCCGCCTACATGCATTGCGCCAAGGCCTTCATGCGCTCGGATTTGTGGAAGCCGGAGACCTGGTACGACCGCGCGACGCTGCCGACGCTCGGCCAGATCCTGCGCGATCAGCTGGCGCTGGCCGATTCGGCCGAGGCGACCGATCGCTGGCTCGATGAGGAATATAAGCAAACGATGTGGTAGGTTTTTCGGACGACGATTCGTCCCGACTGGTTCCCTTTCTTGCTGAACATGCTTGCGATCTCCGGCAGCCTGCGGGCAGCCTCCACCAATTCGGCCCTGGTCTCCGCACTGGCGCGCAACGCGCCGACCGGCTGCCGCATCACCGTCTATGACGGGCTTGGCCGTCTGCCAATCTTCAATCCCGACGATGAAGGCGAGCGGACGCCGCTCGAAGCCTCCGCGCTGATCGATGCCGTCACTCAAGCCGACGGCGTCATCGTCTCCTGCCCCGAATATGCCCATGGCGTGCCGGGCGGGCTGAAGAACGGGCTCGACTGGCTGGTGTCGCGTGACGCCGCTGTCGCCAAGCCCGCCATGCTGGTGCACGCCTCGCCGCGCTCGCTATTCGCCCGCGCCGCCCTGGCCGAGATCATGCGCACCATGTCGTTCACGCTTTGCGAGCATATGCTGCAGATTGCCCTGCTCGGCAAGAAGCCGCCTGAGGTGGAAGCTGTCTTGGCCGAGCCGGCGAGCCGGCTGGCGATGCATGATGCGCTGAATTCCTTCGCGGATTTCATTCGCGCGCGTTGATGCTGAGCGGCCATCACCGCGCTTCGTCATCCTGGGGCGGAGCAAGGAGCGCAGCGACGCGGCGCAGACCCCAGGATGACGAAGGCGTGGGGCCTCCACGCCTTCGAACTACTTCTTCCCCCTCAATGTCTCCACATCCGTCTTCCCGACATACCAGTCACGCGCATTGACCTCCTCGAAGACCACCCAGACATCGTCATTGCCAAGGCCCGTGGCGTCCATGATGGCCGCCGTGACCTTCTTGGCGATATCCGCCTTCTTGCCCGCCGGATCGGCGGCGATCACTTCCTTGACGATGCGGATATTGACGAATGGCATGACGTCCTCCCCTTCGATTTGTTGGCTGTCGGTATGAGACTGTTTCGAAATTCGCTCTGGCGAGTCATATTGTGGTGGTTTCGAGAACCGGAGCGCACCGGACATTTGGGTCCGTAAGCTCAGTTCTACTGCGCTGACGCAGTAGAACGGGGAACCGCAGAAAACGCCATCAGATGGCCGCCAGAGTAGAATTTCCAAACAGTCTCAATAGGTCTTGGCGCCGTTGACCATGAGCCGCACCATGTAGAGCGAGGTCGTGCCGGCGATGTAGAGGCAATTCAGCTTGCTGCCGCCGAACACGCAATTGGCGGTCACCTCCGGCACCTTGATCTTGCCGATCAGCGTGCCGTCTGGATCGTAGCAATGGATGCCGTCGGCAGCACTTGTCCAGATGCGTCCGTCCTCGTCGAGGCGGAAGCCATCGAACAGGCCGGCGGTGCAGTCGGCGAAGATCTTTTCGCCCGACACCTTCTTGCCGCCCTTGCCGACGTTGAACACCCGCATATGCGCCGGGTTCTGCGCGCCATGCGTGCGGCCGGTGTCTGCGACATAGAGCTTGCTCTCGTCAAGCGAGAAAGCCAGCCCGTTGGGCCTGACCATGTCGGTGATGACGGCTTCGACGTCGCCGGAGCCGGGATCGACCCGGTAGACATGACAGGCGCCGATTTCGCTGTCGGCCTTGTCGCCTTCATAGTCGGTGTCGATGCCGTAGCTCGGATCGGTGAACCAGATCGAGCCGTCCGACTTCACCACTGCGTCGTTGGGCGAGTTCAGCCGTTTGCCCTTCCATTTGGCGGCGATGGTGGTGACCGAGCCGTCGAACTCGGTGCGGCTGACGCGGCGGCCCGAATGCTCGCAAGTGACCAGCCGGCCCTGCCGGTCGACCGTATTGCCGTTGGAGTTGCCGGATGGTTGCCGGAAGACGCTGACATTGCCGTCGGTCTCGTCATAGCGCAGCATGCGGTTGTTGGGGATGTCGGACCAGACGACATAGCGGCCGGCGGCGAACCAGGCCGGTCCTTCCGCCCACTGGCATCCGGTGAACAGCTTCTCGACCTGCGCGTTGCCGTTGAACAGGCGTGCGAAGCGTGGATCGAGAACTTCATAATAGTCTGCGGCCGCCATACTTTTCCTCCCGGCATCACGTGAGATCGGATCAAGCCAGCCGGCGATCGATATGGCAAGATCGATCCGTGAAATCGTCCGCAGTCTCCTTCAGACGTGATTGAGGGAATGCGGGTTGATCGCGGTTAACTTGGGTTAAGTCGGCTTAACTCGGGTAAATTTGCCTTAACCGGCTATGCGCTGGGCGCAATGGTGCATTGCAACATCTTCTTTTTGCATCGCACCATTACTATGTCATGCTTCGTATCGATCAAGGGAGGAATAACAGCCGCGCAAATGCGGCGCCATAAGGAACCTTGCTATGATCCTCGACAGTCTCATGACCCGCGCTCGCAACAGCATTGCCAAGCGCAAGCACTACAACCGCCTTGTCGCCGAAATCGACAGCTTTTCCAGCCGCGATCTGGCCGACATGCGCGCCGACCGCTCGGAAATGCTCTATCAGGTCCACAAGCAGATCTACGGCTGATCTCAAGTCTCTCGTGATACGCGCCGCCAGGGCGCGTTGAGATTCAGGTCAGGCCGAGCCGAGAATGGTGGGTTCCGAGAACCGGAGCGGAGCGTACTTTTGGGTACGTGAGCACCGGAAGCGCAGGAAGCCGCCGTTCGTAGGACGGCATCACCTGAATATCAACGTGCCGCCAGCGCCTTTTCAATCTGTGGCAGCAAAAGATCCCTCGCCGTCTCGGGCGTCAGCGGACCGACATGCTTGTAGGCGATCTTGCCGTCCTTGCCGATGACGAAGGTTTCCGGCACGCCGTAGACACCCCAGTCGATCGCCGCGCGGCCGGCTTCGTCGACCCCGATCGCCTGAAACGGATTGCCGAGATCGCCGAGGAACCGGCGCGCGTTTTCCGGCTGGTCCTTATAGTTCAGCGCCGCCAGGACAAAACGCTTGTCCTGCGACAGCGCCAAAAGCACCGGATGCTCTTCGCGGCACGGCGCGCACCACGATGCAAAGACATTGACCAATGTGACCTTGCCGGCGAAGGCTTTCGAATCGAGCCCCGGCAGGTTGCTGCCTTCGAGCGCCGGCAGGCTGGTCTGCGGCGCCGGCAGGCCGATCAGCGCCGACGGCACCTCCGAAACGTCGCGCCCCGATAACAGTTGCGACAGGAACAGTCCGGCCAGGCCGAGGAAAATCAACAGCGGCAAGAGCACGAACAGGCGGCGACGGGGTGTCGGCGTTTCCGTTTCTGTGCTCATGATTTGGCCACCTTGTCGGAGCGACGCCGCACGCCGGCCGCCTCCAGTTCGGCGAGCTCGCGTTTTCGGGCCCGCTGGTCGAGCAGGATCCAGCCGATCAGCCCGATCAGCACCACGGCGGTGATGCCATAGGCTGCGGTCACATAAAGTGCGTGCGCGCTCATGACTGCCGCTCCATCGACGACATCCTTCCTTGCAACCGCATCCTTCCGTCTCGCCCGATCATACCTTCCCATAACGGCGTGCTGGCAGCTTCGCAATCGGCTGCCGCACCGCCGCCTCCGAACTTATAGGATCGCTGCGCCGCGACCCCTTGATGTCGCGCAAACCATCACTAATGTCACTCAATCCGTGCCGTGGCGCAGCGCCAGCGCCGCCGAGACTGGACCCAGCACTGCAAGAAACAGCGTCAGCGCGGCAAGAATGAGGAAGGGTTGCAGAAACGGGTCGGGATTGGCCGTCGCGCCATAGCTCGCCGAAACGCCGAAGATCAGCACCGGAATGGTCAGCGGCAGCACCAGCACGGAGATCAGCAGCCCGCCACGCGGCAGCGCCACCGCCACGGCCGCACCGGCGGCGCCGATGAAGGTGATTGCCGGGGTGCCGACCAATAGGGTCAGCGCCGTGGCGCCGATGCCGAGCGGCTCCATGTTCATGAACAGGCCGAGCAAGGGAGCGGCGATGACCAGCGGCAAGACGCTGCCCGCCCAATGCGCCAGGCATTTGGTCAGCACCGTCAAGGCCAGCATGTTGCGATCATTGCCGAGCACCAGCAGATCGAGCGAGCCGTCCTCGCGGTCGGCCTGGAACAGCCGGTCGAGGCCGAGCAGGCAAGACAGCAGCGCGCCGATCCACAGGATCGCCGGTCCGATGCGGGCAAGCAGCTTGAGGTCCGGCCCGACTCCGAACGGGATGGTGGCAATGACGGCGAGGAAGAAGATGACGCCGGTCAACGCGCCGCCGCCGGCACGGATGTTGAGGCGGATGTCGCGCAGGAAGAGCGCTAGCATGACTTGAGAAGCCTTCGCCCAGGCGCCCCGCCGCAGAGCGCCGACATCAACCGGCTTCCCCCATCACCAACGCCTTCGCCCCATCCAATCCGAGCGGCAAATGCGTCGCCGCAACAATCATCCCGCCCTCTTCACAATGCCTCGTCATCAACCCCGAAAACCGCGCCTCAGAAGCCTTGTCCAACCCGGCCGTCGGCTCGTCCAGCAGCCACAGCGGCCGATGACTGACCAACAGCTTGGCGATAGCCGCGCGGCGCCGCTGCCCGGTCGACAGATAGCCGAACGGCAGATGGCCGATGCCACCAAGCCCGACCGATTCAAGCGCCTCTTCGACGTCCAGTTGCCCATCGCCGTTGAAATCGCGCCAGAAGCGCAGGTTCTCCGCCACGCTCAGTGCCGTCTTCATTGCGTTCTGGTGGCCAAGGTAATGGCAGGCCGAGGCGACAGACGGAAACGCCTCGCCCCCATCTTCGATCTTCATGACACCTTCGATCTTCACGCTGCCCTCCGCCACCGGAAGCAGTCCGGCGATGACCCTCAGCAAGGTCGATTTGCCCGATCCGTTCGGCCCTGTGACGACAAGCGCCTGGCCGTCCTCCAAGGCAAAGCCGATGCCCGAAAACACCGTGTCGCCGCCGCGTTCGCCGCCTAGATTTTCGGCGATCAGCCGCATTCGTCGCCTGCCTTGAAAACCATGTCTCGCGACAGTTGCCGCATCGCACAAATTTGCTCTCCAACTGTCTAGAACTATTCCAGAAAATTCTCTATATGCGGTGCATCCGTGCCAGCGGTCGGCGCGGGAACAGAATTAGCGCCGAACCAGCGCACGCGCCGCCTTGAACGGCTCGGGTTGCTTGGGAACGGACAGCGGAAATGGCCGTACCCGCACCTTTGCGCGTGATTGCATGCCATCGGCGTCCGTTCCCTTTCAGGCTGAACAGACAAGGACGGATCGCACGTGTCAAAATCCCTCGACAGTTTCAATTGCCGCCGCACGTTGACCGCGGGCGGCGCGGAATATGCCTATTTCGACCTCATCGAGGCCGAGAAGAACGGCCTCACCGGCATCTCCCAGCTGCCCTATTCGATGAAGGTGCTGCTGGAGAACCTGCTGCGCAACGAGGACGGCCGCTCCGTAACCAAGGAGAGCATCCAGGCAGTTGCCGGCTGGCTGACCGACAAGGGCACTGCCGGTGTCGAGATCGCCTATCGCCCGGCCCGCGTGCTGATGCAGGATTTCACCGGCGTTCCGGCTGTGGTCGACCTTGCCGCCATGCGCGACGCCATGGCCTCGCTCGGCGGCGATCCGCAGAAGATCAACCCGCTGGTGCCGGTCGACCTCGTCATCGACCATTCCGTCATCGTCGACGAATTCGGCACGCCGCTGGCCTTCGCCCGCAATGTCGAGCTCGAATATGAACGCAACGAGGAACGCTACAAGTTCCTGAAATGGGGCCAGCAGGCGTTCCGCAACTTCCGCGTCGTGCCGCCTGGCACCGGCATCTGCCACCAGGTCAACCTCGAATATCTCGGCCAGGTGGTGTGGACCAACACCGAGGACGGCGAAACCACCGCCTATCCCGACACCTGCGTCGGCACCGATTCGCACACCACCATGATCAACGGCCTTGGCGTGCTCGGCTGGGGCGTCGGCGGCATCGAGGCCGAGGCGGCCATGCTCGGCCAGCCGGTCTCCATGCTTTTGCCCGAAGTCATCGGCTTCCGTCTGACCGGCAAGCTCAGGGAAGGCGTCACCGCCACCGACCTCGTGCTCACCGTCACGCAGATGCTGCGCAAGAAGGGCGTCGTCGGCAAGTTCGTCGAGTTCTTCGGCCCGGGCCTGTCCAACATGACACTGGCCGACCGCGCCACCATCGGCAACATGGCGCCCGAATACGGCGCCACCTGCGGCTTCTTCCCGGTCGATTCGGAAACCATCCGCTACCTCACAATGTCCGGCCGCAGCGAGGACCGTATCGCGTTGGTCGAGGCCTATGCCAAGGCGCAAGGGCTGTGGCGCGAGACCGGCTCGACCGATCCGGTGTTCACCGACCTGCTCGAACTGGAGCTCGGCTCCGTCGTGCCGTCGATGGCCGGCCCCAAGCGGCCTGAAGGCCGCGTTGCCCTGGAAGACATCCCGGCAGGCTTCGCCAAGGCGATGGAGACCGAATACAGGAAGGCGGCCGAGCTATCCAAACGCTATGCCGTCGAAGGCACCGACCATGATCTCGGCCATGGCGATGTCGTCATCGCCGCCATCACGTCCTGCACCAACACGTCGAACCCAAGCGTGCTGATCGGCGCTGGCCTCCTGGCCCGCAATGCCAACCGACTCGGGCTGAAGCAGAAGCCATGGGTGAAGACCTCGCTGGCCCCCGGCAGCCAGGTGGTCGCCGAATATTTGGAGAAATCCGGCCTGCAGAAGGAACTCGACCAGATCGGCTTCAACCTGGTCGGCTTCGGCTGCACCACCTGCATCGGCAATTCCGGCCCGCTGCCGGCGCCGATCTCCAAGACCATCAACGACAAGGGCCTGATTGCTGCCGCGGTCTTGTCCGGCAACCGCAACTTCGAAGGCCGCGTCTCGCCCGACGTGCAGGCGAACTATCTGGCGTCGCCGCCGCTGGTCGTCGCGCACGCGCTGGCTGGCACCGTCACCAAGGACCTCACGACCGAGCCGCTCGGCGAGGACAAGAACGGCAACCCGGTCTACCTCAAGGATATCTGGCCGAGTTCGGCCGAGATCCAGGAGTTCATCGAAAAGAACGTCACCCGCGAGCTGTTCGCCCGCAAATATGCCGACGTCTTCAAGGGCGATGAATATTGGCAAAACGTCAAGGCGCCCGAAGGCCAGACCTATGCCTGGGACGACAACTCGACCTATGTGCAGAACCCACCCTACTTCGCCGGCATGACATCAGGTTTCGGCAAGATCGGCGACATCAAGGGCGCTCGAGTGCTTGGCCTGTTCGGCGACAAGATAACCACCGACCACATCTCGCCGGCGGGTTCGATCAAGGCGGCCTCGCCGGCCGGCAAATACCTGACCGACCACGGCGTCGGCGTCGCCGACTTCAACCAGTACGGCACAAGGCGCGGCAACCACGAGGTGATGATGCGCGGCACTTTCGCCAACATCCGCATCCGCAACCACATGCTGGGCGAGAACGGCAGGGAAGGCGGCTACACCATCCACTACCCGTCGAAGGAAGAAGAATCGATCTACGACGCCGCGATGGAATACAAGAAGGAAGGCGTGCCGCTGGTCATCTTCGCCGGCGTCGAATACGGCAACGGCTCATCGCGCGACTGGGCGGCCAAGGGAACCAATCTGCTTGGCGTCCGCGCGGTCATCGCGCAATCCTTCGAGCGTATCCATCGCTCGAACCTGGTCGGCATGGGTGTCATCCCCTTCGTCTTCGAGGACGGCACCTCGTGGGCCTCGCTCAATCTCAGGGGCGACGAGCTGGTCGAGATCGATGGCTTGAGCACCATCAAGCCACGCCAGACGATGATCGCCAAGGTCACCTATGGCGACGGCACGGTGAAGCACGTGCCGATCATCTGCCGCATCGATACGCTGGACGAGCTCGACTACTTCAAGAACGGCGGCATCCTGCAATACGTGCTACGCGATCTGGCTGCTTAGGGAATAGAGGCTAGGCAGTAGGGAATAGAGTCCCCTACTGCCTACTGCCTACTGCCTACTGCCCAGCCTTCGGCGCCCCAAAACGCGCCGCTGCTGCCAGGAGCACGCCGAGCATCAGCCCATTGAAGATGTGCCAGAGGAAGTGCGTGCCGATCGGAAAGCTGCCGCAGACCAGCGGATCGATCGTGCGGCAGATGACGGACACCACGAAGATCGCCGAGCCCGTCAGATTGTACCAGCCGGCGCGATTGCCGCTCGCCGCCACCAGCGCACCGAAGAAGGCGAGCGCCAGGAACGGTGGCAGATAGCCAGTCGTGCCGTTGGAGGCCTGGCGAAGCCAGTCCGGCACGGCCACAGTTATCGCCCCGGCAATGACGTAGAAGGCAATGAAGATGGCTATGGCCTTGCCCCATCGCATGCCGAGGAAGCGGCGCAGATTGAACAACGTATAGGCCAGCGTGAAGCCGGCTATCGGCAGCACGTCTGCCCAGACCGTGCCCTTGGTGGCAAAGGTGTGGAAGACGGCCGAGCCGATGCCGATCGCCACCACCCACCAGGCCAGCACTTCGGCGAAGGTCCCCGTGCCCAGGCTTCGTACCTCGCGCACGCCCCACAGGCCTGCCGCGATAAAGGCTAGGTTTGTCAGCGCATTGATCGGCTCGGACCAGAATTCCGGCCCGGTCCGCTCGCAATAGAGATCGACCGGCGTCAAAAAAGTTTGCCACATCGTGATGCCGCCCGAATCGCTTCCATCCTGAAGCGCAGAGCTTCTCCTATTGTGCCGTTGCGGTCGGCTGCAACGGCAAAATTTCACCGCAACGTGACTTCCCGTTGACTTCCGCTTCTGCCACATATTTCAGCAATCAAGACAAAGCCGGCACCACCGGCGGGAATCGGAATGGCCATGGCCTCGCGAAAATCATTGTGGCTGGCAGCCCTTGCGCTGGCCTTCTCGGCGTTTGCCGGCGCCGGGCGTGCCGACGAGTCCGACAGGCCCCGGATCGAAAGGCCCCAGATCGAAAGACCACTTGGGGTGGTCGAGCTGTTCACCAGCCAGGGCTGCACTTCCTGCCCGCCGGCAGATGTGTTGTTCGCCGAGTTCGCCGCCCGGGAAGACATCGTCGCGCTCGCCTATCACGTCGACTACTGGGACTATCTCGGCTGGCAGGACACGCTGAGCCGCAAGGAGAACACCGAACGGCAATATGACTATATGCGCGCCTTCGGCACCCGCTCCGTCTATACGCCGCAGGCCGTCATCAACGGCCGCGTCCACGTCAACGGCGCCAGCCGCGGCGAGGTCGACGGCGCGCTCGCCCGCATGGCCAGGAGCGGCGAAGGCATGCGCGTCGCCATCAAGGTCAGCCGCACCAGCGACCGCGTCATGATAGACGCCGGCGATGCCGGCAGCGGTCCCAGCGATGCCCATGTCGTCATCGTCTATTTCGACCCGCCGCAGACGATCAAGATCGGCGAGGGCGAGAACACCGGTCGCAAGATGACTTACTGGAACGCGGTCACCGGCATCCAGACCGCCGGCATGTGGCACGGCAAGGCGCAGCGCTACGAACTGCCGATGAGCGAGATCACCAAGAAGGGCGGCTGTGCCGTGCTGCTGCAGTCGGTCGGCAAGGATGGCCTGCCCGGTCCCATTCTCGGCGCTGCGTTTATTCACAAGCCTTAGAGGCCACTTCCCTTTTCCCACAAGGGGAGATGGAAAGTGCCCCAGATATGAAAAGACCGACGCCAGCTTGCTTCTGACGTCGGTCATTTAGGTTTTGGGATCGTCGCACCCGGTTCTTCCGAAGAAGAACCGAGGTTGGTTCGATCCGACGCAGACCCGTGGGCGGGGGGCTTGGGGTTTACGAGCCGGTGCCGGACCGAACCGTCTCAGGCAACGCCGGTAAATTCGTCGGACATTGGGGCATGAGCGCGGATAAAAAAAGGCAGAAATGTGGCGAAGCATCACCAATTCCAACAAGGCGTTTCATAAAAGTGACTGGACGTTGCGAAAACAGCGCAGTGCCGCCCTGCTTCGCCGGGCCTTGCAATTCAACCGCGAACACGCCAACTTTGGTTGGCAAAGATTCATTTTGAAGGATCGAGGCATGACCGATGACAGCGGCGGGACTGGGGATGGGGACGCATCCGCAATATTGATCCCGCTGCACGAGGCGCGGCACGCGCGCCTCGATCAGCCGGTGCGGTTCGACCGGCGTGAGCTGGACCAGATCCTCAGGCTCTACGGACGCATGGTCGCCGCCAACGAATGGCGCGACTACGCCATCGATCATCTCACCGACCGTGCTGTGTTTTCCGTATTTCGCCGCACCAGCGAAGTGCCGCTGTTCCAGATCGTCAAGGATCCGAAACTGGCCCGCAAGCAGGGGGCCTTTGCCGTCATCGCCGCCGGCGGCCGCATCTTGAAGCGCGGCCAGGAACTCGGCCGCGTGCTTGGGATATTCGACAGCAAGCTGAAGCTGGTCGAAGCCTGAACTGGAGGCAGGGGAATTGATGAGCTGGAGAATTGAAGAACTGATGAACTGAGAAGCCCAGCGCGATTCATTAGCCGCTGTTTCTCTTATTCTTCAGTTCATCAATTCTTCAATTCCTCAGTTCATTTCCTCAGTTCATTTCCCTCCAAGCCCCTCGCGGAACTTCCGCTCCGGCAGCGATTCGGGATCGGGCGGCGCCGATGCCCCGCCATTCAGCGACAATTGCATGAACACCGTGTCCAGCCAGCGCCCGTGCTTGTAGCCGGAACCTTCAAGGCGTCCCGAATGGCGAAAGCCGAGCTTCTCGTGCAGCCGTACCGAGGCGCTGTCGGCATGGCCATCGCCGATCACCGCGATGATCTGGCGAAAGCCAGCTGCTTCCACCGCCTCGATCAGGCTTTGCATCAGCTTGAGCCCTACGCCCTGGCCCTTGGCCTCCGGCGCGATATAAACCGAGTCCTCGACGATGAAGCGGTAGGCGGGGCGCGGCCGAAAGGCACCGGCATAGGCATAGCCGAGCACGGTACCGTTCTTTTCCGCCACCAGATAGGGAAAGCCGCCGGCCATCAAACTGTCGAATCGGAAGCCCATCTCCGCGCGGCTGGGCGCCTCCAGCTCATAGCTCGCCGTGCCTTGAGTCACCGCGTCGGCATAGATTTCCGTGATCCGATCGAGGTCGGCCGCTGTCGCGAGCCGTATCGTGACATTGCTCATTCTCTATCCGCGCCCTTGTCTGCCTTCGATAACAGCAAAGGCCGGTATAAAAGAAAAGGGCGGCCGTTGGGCCGCCCTTTGGAACTCGATGGTCCAGTCAGAACATGATCTCGAAAAGCTGAAACCGGTTTTCGGAAAAGATCCGGTCCAGCTTAGAAAGCCTAGCGGCGGTCGCCCATGAACTGCAGCAGGAACATGAACAGGTTGATGAAGTCGAGATAGAGCCTCAAGGCGCCCATGATGGCCTTGCGGCCGGCGACATCCGAAGCATCGCCCTCGAAATACATCTCCTTGATGTTTTGCGTGTCATAGGCGGTGAGGCCGGCGAAGATCAGCACGCCAGCCGCCGACACGGCGAAGGACAGCGCCGACGAGTGCAGGAAGATGTTGATCACCGACGCGATGATGATGCCGAACACGCCCATGATCAGGAAAGAACCCATCGCCGTCAGGTCACGCTTGGTGGTGTAGCCGAACAGCGACAGCGCGCCGAAGGCCGCGGCCGTAGCGAAGAAGGTCTGCGAAATGCTGGCCGTGGTGTAGACCAGGAAGATCGATGACAGCGATAGGCCGACAAGGCCCGCATAGACCCAGAAGGTAGTCTGCGCCGCCGAAACGCTCATCGACTGAACGCGGAACGACAGGAACATCACCGCAGCCAGCGGGGCGAAGATCACGACCCATTTCAGCGGCGAGCCGAAGATCGCATAGCCGAAGGAGGTCAGCATTTCGCCGCTTGACAGCGTCGCGACAGCCGAAGCCGGATCGGTGGTGGTGGCCAACATGATCGTGCCGACAGCGGCAAGACCGGTGATGAGGAGGCCAAGCCCCATCAGATTGTAGACCTTGATCATGTAAGCGCGCAGGCCCTGATCGATGTCAGCACCGACACCGACGCCGGGCACGGCGCGCGTCTGGTAGTTGCGAATGGGATCAGCCATTGAAGTCCTCTATTGCTTCTGCCCCGTCCGGTGTCAGGCCCTTTCAGACCCAGGCGCCGCTGGCAGGGCTCCAGCATGCCTGTCGCGAAATATGATGGTTATTCGCGTCAAGAACAAGACCGTAACCGGATGTAACGGTTCGTGAGACAACGAAGCGTCGATTTTCCGGCTTCCCAGACGGAATTCTTACCAAGATTTAATCCGGGACGGCCGTTTCGTGCCCGAGATCACAGGTTGCGCAGCACCGGTGCTGCCTTGTGGCCGAGCACCCGCCAGGTGCCGGCGAGACCAATGCCGACCGTGATCACCAGCGAGAACAGAATGGTTGCCACCGCCACCTCGGGCAGGAAATGCGACGGCAATGTCATGATGCGCGCGACGACGAACCAGGCCGCGGCACTGCCTGCGGCCAAGGCGAAGATCGCGGTGGCGAGCCCGATCAGCATGTATTCGAGGGAGAAGGCCGATATCAAAGTCCTGCGTGTCGCGCCAAGCGTCTTCAGCACCACCGCGTCATGAATGCGCGCCCGGTTGCCGGCGGCAAGCGCGCCGGCCAGCACCAGCACCGACGCGATCAGCGCCACGCCGGCGGCCGCCCGGATCGCCGTGCCGAGCTGCCCGACCAGCCGGTTGACGACATCGAGCGCATCCTTGACCCGCACCGTCGTCACCGCCGGGAAGGCGCGGGTGACGGCATTGAGGATGCGGGCGTCGTCGGCCGCGGAGGCATTCTTTTCGGTCAGCGTCGCAATCCAGCCATGCGGCGCGCCCGCAAATGTGTTTGGCGAGAACACCATGACGAAATTGATGCCCATCGTTTCCCACTCGACCTCGCGGAAATTTGCGATCCTGGCCGTGACATTGCGGCCGAGCACATTGACGGTGATGGTGTCGCCGAGCTTCAGCCCGATCTCCTTGCCTTCCTGCGCCGAAAACGAGACCAGCGGCTCGCCGCTATAATTGTCCGGCCACCAGCTGCCTTCGGTCAGCGTCGCGTTTTGCGGCTGCCTGGCGTCGTAGGTCAGGCCACGATCTCCCTTCAGCACCCAGGCGCCTTGCGCCGGCACCTTCACCTTGTCGACATCGACGCCGTTCAGCGCCATCACCCGGCCGCGCAGCATCGGCACCTTGGCCAGCGTCCCCTGCGGCGCCTCCTTGCCGATCAGCGCCGAGAAGGAAGCGACATCGCTGCTCTGGATGTCGACGAAGAAGAAATTCGGCGCCCGTTCCGGCATACTGCCGGAGATCTGCCGCCTGAGATTGCCGTCGATCAGCGCCAGCGTCACCAGCAGCGTCAGCCCAAGTCCCAGCGACAGCACAACCGATGGCGTCAAGGCGCCGGGCCGATGGATGTTGCCGATGGCGAGCCGCAGCGCCACGAACCGCACACGCGGGCTCTTCCTGGCCGCCCATTGCACCAGCGCGCCGACAAGGCGCAGCACCAGGAAAGCGAAGATGGTGGCACCGACGAAGATCGAGGCGATACGCTGATCGTCCGAGGATAGAATTGCCAGTGCCGCCAGCAGCAGCGCAATGCCGAGTGCCGCCGCGACATAGACAGGTCGTGGAGAACCACGGCCTTCAAGCCCCATCTCACGAAACAGCGCGGTGGCCGGCACGTCGCGGGCGCGGCCGAGCGGCAGCAACGCGAAGGCCAGCGTCACCAGCAGACCGAACAGTGCCGCCATGCCGAGCGCGCCGGGATAGAAGCCGCCCTCCGCCGGCACCGGGATGACCTGATGAAGAGCAGCGCCGGCCACGAACGGCATCAGCGCGCCAAGCACCAGGCCAAGCAGGATGCCGAGCGCGGCGATAATCAGGATCTGCACCAGATAGACGGCAAAGACAAAGCCACCCGAAGCGCCCAGGCTCTTGAAGGTGGCGATGACGCCGCGCTTGCCGTCGAGATAGGCGCGCACCGCATTGGCGACCCCGACGCCACCGACCACCAGCGCCGTCAACCCGACCAGCGTCAGGAACTGCGAGAAGCGCTCGATGTTGGACGACAGCGCGGGAGCGGCGTTGCTGCGCGTGCGGATCGACCAGCCGGCCTCCGGAAAATCCCTGGCCGCCTGGTCCTGGATGGCCCTGAGCCGCGCCTCGTCGGCGTCCGCCGGCAGGCGGATCTTGTAGGCATTTTCGACCAGGCTGCCGGGCTGGATCAAACCGGTGGCCGCCAGCCCTTCGGTCGAGATCATCAGCCGCGGCGCAAAGCCGAAGCCGTCGGAGACGGCATCCGGTTCGGCGGCCAGCCTGGCACGCAGTTCGAAAGTGGCGGTGCCGAGCTTCAGCCGGTCGCCGATCCTGAGATGCAGCCGCTCGAACAAGACGTCAGGGGCCGCGGCGCCGAAGACGCCGAACTCTTCACCGAACAGTTCCTGCTTCGACAATTCCGGTTCGATGTCCAGCGCGCCGTAGAGCGGGTAGGCATCGTCGACAGCCTTGGCCTCGACAAGCGCCTGGTCGGACCCGTCGGCGAGACGCGCCATCGAACGCATGCTGGCGGTTCTGGAAATCGCGCCCAGCCCGTCAAGAAAATTGCGTTCGGCCTTGCTGGCGTCACGCTGGTTGATCTGGAAGCGGAGATCGCCGCCAAGCAGCGTCTGGCCCTGATTGGCGACACCGGTGGTGATCGAACGCGCCACCGAGTTGACGCCGCCGATGGCCGCGACGCCGAGCGCGATGCAGGCGAGGAAGATGAGGAAGCCGGACAGGCCGCCTCGCATCTCGCGCAGCGAGAAGCGAACCGCGAGCCTCAGCGTCTGCGACAACGGCATCAAGCTGTCACCTTGGCGAGCGCCGGCGCTTCGATCCTGCCCGACCGCATCGAAACCTGGCGTGAACAACGCGCCGCAAGCGCCGGATCATGGGTGACCAGCACCAGCGTCATGCCGCGCTCGGCCGCCTTGGCAAACAATAGATCGGCGACTTGCCGCCCCGTCGCCTGGTCGAGGTTGCCGGTCGGCTCGTCAGCAATGAGAATGCGTGGCGACGGCGCCAGTGCGCGGGCTATCGCCACGCGCTGCTGCTCGCCGCCCGACAATTCGCCGGGATAGTGGGTGACGCGTTCGCTGAGGCCAACCGCCGCCAGCTCGCGCGCCGCAACCGAAAACGGATCGGCATGGCCGGCCAGCTCCAGCGGCACCGCGACATTTTCGAGCGCCGTCATGTTGGGAATGAGATGAAAGGATTGGAACACGATGCCAATGTTTCGGCCACGAAACGAAGCAATCTGGTCCTCGCTTTTGCCGTTGAGCAGCTCACCGGCAATTCGTACCGTACCCGAATCGACCCTTTCCAGGCCAGCCAGAACCATCAGCAATGTCGACTTGCCGGAGCCCGAGGGTCCGACGATGCCGGTCGCCTCGCCGGGCGCCACGTCGAGGCTGACGTCCTTCAGCACATGGACCAATGAGGCCCCCTCGCCAAGGGTCAGCGATACGTTTTTTAGCCCAATGACGGCTTCTGTCAAAATGAAAGCGTCCTATATGCGAGGATGAGGGTTCTGCTTGCCGGAAGCCGTCGCCGGAAAAATTCCTTGCTCATATGGGGCCTACCGCATGTCTTTCAAACGCAGGATTGCCGCAGGCCTCGGCGTTTTCCTCGCCATTTGCGGCGCCATGTCGTCGGCGCGTGCCGAGCCGTTCAAGATCGTCGGCTTCGGTGACAGCTTGATGGCGGGCTTCGGCCTTGGGCCAGGCCAGGGCTTTACCGACAGGCTGCAGGCAGCGCTTGGCGCCAAAGGCCATGATGTGACCGTCGCCAATGCCGGCGTCTCCGGCGACACGACGAGCGGCGGCCTGGCGCGGCTCGACTGGTCGGTGCCGGATGGCACGCAATTGGTCATCCTCGAACTCGGCGCCAACGACATGCTGCGCGGCGTTTCGCCCGACATCACCAGGAAGAACCTGGACGAGATGCTGGGCAGGCTGAAAGAACGCAAGATCGCCGTGCTTCTGGCCGGCATGCGCGCCGCGCCCAATCTCGGCGCGGACTACCAGAACGCCTTCGATGCCATATTTCCGGGCCTAGCCGACAAATACGACGTTGCGTTCTACCCGTTCTTTCTCGACGGCGTTGCCGGCCAGCCCGGCATGCAGCTCGAGGACGGCCTGCATCCGAGCGCGCAAGGCGTCGACCAGATGGTAGAACGTATCCTGCCGGCGGTCGAGAAGGCCATCGCGGCGGTGCCGGGCAGCTCATAAGGTGGGACTGGAGCTCTTTCCGTTAGGGAAGCTTTTTAACAGGGACTGTGACCAACAAACCTCTTGCCCCGTTTGACTATCGATGATTCGCTAGAGGTGACAGTTCGATTCGAGGAAGGGAGGCTCTTCATGCCGCGTCTTTTCACCGCCCTCGAAATACCGCGTGACGCTGCCCTTTCGCTGTCCCTGCTGCGGGGCGGCCTGCCCGGCGCCCGCTGGATCGATGTCGAGAACTACCATCTGACACTGCGCTTCATCGGCGATGTACCTGGTCACGTCGCCGACGAGATCGCCAACGCGCTCGACCGCGTCCACCGCCCTTCCTTTTCGCTGGCCCTGTCCGGCGTTGGTGCCTTCGGCCAGAAAAAGCCGCATGCCGTTTGGGCCGGCGTTTCCACCTCGCCCGATCTTGCCGCCCTTCAGGGCGAAATCGACCGCATCTGCCAGCGGCTCGGCATCCCAGCCGACCCCCGCAAGTTCATGCCGCATGTCACACTTGCAAGGCTGCGCAATTCGACCCCGCTGGACGTCGCCCAATATCTGTCGGCGCGCGGCAATTTCTTGACGCTGCCGTTTCGTATCGGTCGCTTCGTATTGATGTCGTCGCGCGATTCGGTCGGGGGCGGCCCCTACATCGTCGAGGAAGCTTGGCCGCTGTCGGGCACAGATGCCCGCGCCTCCAGCCTTGTCGCCAGCGCTTCCGATGCCTCGCGGATCATGCGGTAGACCGAAGCGAAAGCTTCCGCCCCGTCATAATAGGGATCCGGCACATCACGTGCCTTGCCGTCTGCGAATTCAAGGAACAGTTGCACCCGCTCGCGCATGGCTGCTGGCGCCAACGCTTTCAGGTCGGCGACATTCGACCGGTCCATGCCGAGAATCAGGTCGAAGTGGGAGAAATCCTCCGGCGTAACCTTGCGCGCCCTCTGTCGGGAAATGTCGACACCGTGACGCGCCGCAATCGCGATCGAGCGTGGATCGGGCGCCGCGCCGGCTTCCCAGCTGCTGGTGGCGGCTGAATCGAGCAGGATATTCCTGCCCAACCCACGCTCCGCCAGCACGGCACGAAAGACGCCCTCCGCCAGTGGCGACCGGCAGATGTTGCCGAGGCAGACGAAAAGAATGGAATTTATGGGCTTTGCGCTCATCGATCCGACACTATGGTAGGGACTCCAGAGACGGTTTCGAAACTCGCCAGGGTTCCAGACAGTCTTTCAGCCGAAATAACACGGGAAGCTGACATGACGAGAGAAAAACTGGGCAAGGACGCAATCGCCGCCGCGTTGGTCGGGCTCGAAGGCTGGGCACCGGCTGCGGATGGTACCTCCATCAAGCGCACGTTCACCTTCGCGAATTTCTCCGAGGCTTTCGCCTTCATGACCCGCGTTGCGCTCGCCGCCGAGAAGATGGACCATCATCCCGACTGGTCGAATGTCTACAAGACCGTCGACGTGACGCTCAACACGCACGATGCCGGCGGTGTGACCGCGCTCGATATCGATCTGGCCAAGAAGATGAACCGCTTTGCCGGTTAGGGAGGTCCAAACGTGCGCAACCCCAGCTTCGTCATCCACGGGCGAAGCAACGAGCGAAGCGACGCGGCGCAGACCCTAGAATGACGACGGGAGGGGCGTTTCCGCCAATCTCCAAAGAGGCGATTGCCAGCCTGACGAGCGCCTTTGTAGGCCGGCATCCCGCTGAACCGTTGGTCCGCGCGGCAAACGCCGATTCCGATTTTCGGGTCGAGGAATGGGCCGGTATCTTGCAGTAGGGGTCGCCTTTCACCACATTTCGCCTCGCCGACATGTGCCGGGTTGCGCATGAGTCCTGCTAGGAGACACTGATGGCGCGACAATCCGGTTTTGATTTCTTCGGCTTTGGCGGCAAGCTCGCCGACGAGAATGAAGTGCGCGAGAAATTCTGGCGGACAGCCAAGAAGGCCGCGCGGCAGATCCCGTTCATGGAAGAGGTCGTCGCCTCCTATTACTGCGCCATGGACAAGAACACGCCGCTGCGCGCCAAGGGCATTCTGCTGGCCGCGCTCGGCTATTTCGTGCTGCCGGTGGATGTCATCCCCGACTTCATCCTCGGGCTTGGTTTCACCGATGACATCGCCGTGCTCACCGCCGCGATCACCGCTGTCAGCGCCCACATCACCCCTGCGCACCGGCAGGCTGCCAAGGACGCCATCGCCGACAAGGGCTGAACAGGCGCACGAAAGCGCCATTTAGGCCGGTTTCGGCGGCGGCATGAAAGTCAAACTCTTGCCGCTTTCGTGGCCTCCAAGTCGCCAAAGGGACGTCGCGCCACTCGCTCGCAAGGCGGCGGCGCGGGAATGGCGGCGGTTTCCTTGGGGTGGGATTCCTTTCTCAAAGGAAATTCACTGTTTGGTAACCCAGATTAAATCAAAATGAAGCGACGGGCAGGACGCCGAGCCGGCCTGCCGCCGCACCTTTGGAATACGGGAAAAACGATGCGCGGATTGATTGCTATAGTTTCGAGCCTGGTCCTGGTCGCCGCGGCAGCGCCGGCACTGGCTCAGTCGGCGACCAAGATCGGCCAGCACAATGCCTGGGGCACCTACAGCTACCAGGCATCGGGCGGCAAGGTCTGCTATGTCCTGACCGTGCCGACCGACAAGCAGCCGCCGACGCTCGACCATGGCGACATGTTCTTCTTCGTCAGCCAGCGGCCCGGCCAGCAAGTGTCCTACGAGCCGCAATTCATCGCCGGCTACAATTTCCAGGAAGGCTCCAAGGCCACCGTCACCATCGACAAGAAGTCGTTCTCGATGTTCACGCGCGGCAAGTCGGCCTGGGTCGAGAACGCCGCCGAGGAGCCGGTGCTGATCGCCGCCATGAAGACCGGCACCGATATGAAGGTGACGGCGAAGTCCGGCCGCGGCAACCCGACCTCCTATGTCTTCTCGCTGAAGGGCATTTCGGCTGCGCTGACGTCGATCGCCAAGTGCAAATAGGCTGGCGCCCACCCCGATAGCCTATGGCGCAATAGCGAAGACCGGCTCCCCGAGGCCGGACATCAGCGCTTTAGATCAAAGGCCCGGCGGGGGATTTGGACCCCGCATCGGAATGACCCGCCGGCGTGTGCCAGCGGGTCTCGATCTTGACGGGTTCAGTCTTACATGGCCATTTTTTCACATTCGGCCTGAGCCTTTTTGGTCGACGTATCGATCATATACGCTTTGCCCTTGGCATCGGTCATCATCATCATGCAGTGCTTGATCGGCTTTGCCATCTTCATCATCTCGGCCGCCATCTTCGCATCCGGCTTCATGGTGCCCATGTGCCCATCCGGCATGATCGCCGTCACCTCTCCGCTCTTCATCATGGTCATTGTGCCCATCGCGTCTTCGGCAAATGCCTGCGAGGCGGAAAGGCCGACGAGGCCGGCAATGAGGGCTAGCTTGATAGAGTTCATTCTGCGTACTCCCATTTTGTAGAGGCAAAGTTGCCCCATTCAGATTTCGAAGGCGCGATGGGAATCGTTACGCAAACACGATCATGTGATCGTTTCCTTGCAGCAGGAGGACAGGGCAAGGTTGCCAGATAGCCGCAGCGGGCCGTCGGCCATGCATCCATGGGTTTGCATTCCCACCGCATGACTCTGCCCCCAACCTGTGCTATGCGCCGCGCTTCATGTCCGGCACGATGCGTGAAATCGGCCGCAAACCGCTTATATCAGTGCAACCATGACCCTTTCATTCGATATCACCACCGAAGGCGCCCGTGACGCGTTGCGTGCCCGTGCGGCGCTGCCCGAAAAGCAGTCGCTGATCGGCCTGACGCGCACTGAGCTCGGCGAGGCGCTTGTCGCTTCGGGAACCGTGCCAGAGCGCCAGGCCAGGATGCGGGCCCAGCAGCTCTGGCACTGGATGTATGTGCGCGGTATCTCCGACTTTGCCGGCATGTTCAACATCTCCAAGGATTTGCGCGCCGAACTGGACAAGCACTTCACCGTCGCCAGGCCCGAAATCGTCGAGGAACAGATTTCTTCGGACGGCACGCGCAAATGGCTGTTCCGCTTTCCGCCGCGCGGCGCCGGCCGGCCGGTCGAGATCGAGACGGTCTATATTCCCGAGGAAGGCCGCGGCACGCTGTGCATCTCCTCTCAGGTCGGCTGCACGCTGACCTGCTCGTTCTGCCATACCGGCACGCAGAAGCTGGTGCGCAATCTGACATCAGAGGAAATCCTCGCCCAGTTGCTCACAGCCCGCGACCGGCTCGGCGATTTTCCGGACCGCGACACGCCCGACGGCGCCATCGTGCCAGCCGAGGGCCGCAAAGTCTCCAACGTCGTGATGATGGGCATGGGCGAGCCGCTCTACAATTTCGAGGCGGTGAAGAAGGCCCTGCTGATCGCCTCCGACGGCGATGGCCTGTCGCTGTCCAAACGGCGCATCACGCTGTCGACTTCCGGTGTCGTGCCGGAAATTTTCCGCACCGGCGACGAGATCGGCGTCATGCTGGCGATCTCGCTGCACGCCACCAATGACGATCTGCGCGACCTGCTGGTGCCGATCAACAAGAAGTATCCGCTGAAGGACCTGATCGCCGCCTGCCGCGCCTATCCCGGCCTTTCCAACGCCAAGCGCATCACATTCGAATATGTGATGCTGAAGGACGTCAACGATTCCATCGAGGACGCAAAAGGCCTGATCAAGTTGCTCAAGGGCATTCCGGCCAAGATCAACCTGATCCCGTTCAACCCGTGGCCGGGCACCAATTACCAGTGCTCGGACTGGGAGACGATCGAGAAATTCGCCGACTACATCAACAATGCGGGCTACGCCTCGCCGATCCGCACGCCGCGCGGCCGCGACATCCTGGCCGCCTGCGGCCAGCTCAAATCGGACTCCGAGCGCATGCGCAAGGTCGACCGGCTGGCGCTGGAGGCCATGATGATCGCGGGGCACGGCGAGGCGTGAGCCGCCGCCTCGCCTGGCTGAAGCGCCTCGCCACGATGGCCGTCGGCTATTTCGCCGCTGTGCTCACCTCGATCCTGGTCCCCGTTCTGCTGATCGCTCTTCTGGAAGGCATCGAAGACGGCAACTGGTTCATCATCTTCGCCTTCGACTGGCTGGGCTCCTTCCCTCTCGCTGTGCTGACCGTGACGATCGGCGCGTTGCTGATCGTCGGCCCTGCGCTCTTCGTTGCCGAACGGTTGTCGCTTCGGGGCTGGTTCTACTTCGCCGCCACGGGTGCGATCACGTCGATCGCCTTTGGCGTATCCATGCCGCGCTCGGCCGGCAGCTTTGTTTTCAATCCGGGCTTTCTCGGTTTTCTGGCCACGGCCGGCATTGCCGCCGGCTCGGTCTACTGGCTTCTGGCCGGGCGCAAGTCCGGCATGGCCCGGGATTTAGGGCGAGATTTGGGCCGGGATTTGGGATGACCCGTCTCGTCGGCTACCTCCTCCGTTTCGCCGTCATCCTGTTCGGCTATGCCGTCGCCTCGCTGGCGGCGAGCGCCTTCCTCAATGTCCTGTTCCTGGCATCGCTGGGCTATACGCCGGAGCACGCCCAGCCGACGGCGACGGCTTCGCTGTATTTCTCAATTCCCTTCGTCGCCCTGTTCGTCGCCTATTTCGCCCTGATGCCGGCTTGCGTCGTCATCCTGGTCGCCGAAATCCTCGGCCGGCGCGACTGGCTGTTCTATGCGCTGGCGGGCGCCGTGGTTGCCGGCGTCTTCCTCGGCTTCGTCGACCATCCCAGCGATGCCACCTTCGCGGTCAGGGACACCAGCGCCATCATGGCGGTGATTGGCGGCGGCATGGTCGGCGGCATCTTCTACTGGCTCAGCGCCGGGCGCTGGGCCGGAAGCTGGTGGAACGGCGAGAACGCCCCTACTTCGCCTGGGCCGTCAGGATCTTGAGCGCAAAGGCGGAGAACACGCCGGCGAAGAGATAATCGACCACCCGCGTTACGCGCGGGCTGGCTTTCATCGCCGCCGAGAACTTTTCCGCCGCCAGCACCATCGGCACGGTCACCGGGATCGCCAGCACGATGAACATCGTGCCCAGGAAAAACAGCTTTCCCGGCGCGTTCGGGTCATGCGCGGAGACGAACTGCGGCAGGAAGGTCATGAAGAACAGGATGATCTTCGGGTTGAGCAGATTGACGCCAAGACCCGCCGCCCAGCTGCGCAGCAGCGAAATCTCGGGGCCTGTCTTCTTCTCCGGCGAAAAGGCCGAGCCCCTGGTGACCGCCTGCCAGGCCAGGAAGACGAGATAGCCGGCGCCAAAGATCTTCAGCACGAAGAAGGCCATCGGCGAGGCGACGATCAGCGCCGAGACGCCGACCACAACCAGCGTGGTGTGGATCAGCGTGCCGCACAGCGCACCGGCCATCGAGGCGAAGCCGGTGGCGCGGCCCTGGCTCAGCGTACGCGAGACAAACAAGGTCATGTCCGGCCCCGGCGTGATCGCCAGGATGACGGTGGCGATGGCGAACTGGATCAGCGTGGCGGTGTCTGGAATGAACGACATGAGCGGCCCTCTGGGAAGAACACGCAAGCTATAGAGGATACAGTCCTTCACAGCCAGCGACTGGGCGGCCGAGGGCTGATCCAGCGCTTCTCAATCGGCTGTCCTGTTGCGATCTTGTTTCGCCGCACGCCCTTCATCTCTTGCGCAGCCCGGAAACGGCGTGATACCTCGCCCGCCAGGAACTCAGCCGCGGAACCGTCCAATGTCAAAAGCCAAAGACGTCAAGAAAGTCGTGCTCGCCTATTCCGGCGGCCTCGACACATCCATCATCCTGAAATGGCTGCAGACCGAACTCGGCGCCGAGGTCGTGACCTTCACCGCCGATCTCGGCCAGGGCGGCGAACTCGAGCCGGCCCGCCGCAAGGCCGAGATGATGGGCATCAAGGACATCCGCGTCGTCGACGTGCGCGAGGAGTTCGTCTCGGACTTCGTCTTTCCGATGTTCCGCGCCAACACCGTCTATGAGGGCACCTATCTGCTCGGAACCTCGATCGCGCGGCCGCTGATCTCCAAGCATCTGGTCGAGATCGCCAGGGAGACGGGCGCCGACGCGATTGCGCACGGCGCCACCGGCAAGGGCAACGACCAGGTTCGCTTCGAACTATCGGCCTATGCGCTCAACCCCGACATCAAGGTCATCGCGCCATGGCGTGACTGGTCGTTCAAGTCGCGTACCGACCTGATCAATTTCGCCGAACAGCACCAGATCCCGGTGCCCAAGGACAAGAAGGGCGACGCCCCGTTCTCGGTCGATGCCAATCTCCTGCACTCCTCTTCCGAGGGCAAGGTGCTGGAAGACCCATGGACCGAGCCGCCGGAATTCGTCCACCAGCGCACCGTTTCGCCGATGGATGCGCCGGACAAGGTCACCGAGATCGAGATCGAGTTCCTCAAGGGCGATCCGATCGCCCTCAACGGCAAGAAGCTGTCGCCGGCAACCATGCTGGCAGCCCTCAACGATCTCGGCCGCGACAACGGTATCGGCCGGCTCGACCTCGTCGAAAACCGCTTCGTCGGCATGAAGTCGCGCGGTGTCTACGAGACGCCCGGCGGCACCATCCTGATATCAGCGCACCGTGCTATCGAATCGATCACGCTCGACCGCGGTGCCGCCCACCTCAAGGACGAGTTCATGCCGCGCTACGCCGAGCTGATCTACAACGGCTTCTGGTTCGCACCCGAGCGGCTGATGCTGCAGGCGATGATCGACAAGAGCCAGGAAGACGTCGAAGGCACGGTCCGGCTGAAGCTCTACAAGGGCAACGTCATGGTCACCGGCCGCAAGTCCAGGAAGACGCTCTATTCCGATGCGCTGGTCACCTTCGAGGACGACCGTGGTGCCTACGACCAGAAGGACGCCGCCGGCTTCATCCGCCTCAACGCGCTGCGGCTCAGGACGCTCGCGGCGCGCAACCGCAAGGGGTGACCTTCAACCTGCCGCCTCGAGCAAACCCGGCGTCCCTGCCGAGCCCGATTGTCGGCAAGGCGCTGCCCCTCATCGCCTTGCCGCGCACTTCTCCTGCATAGCGACGGGTTCAAACTGAAGTGATTGCCTCAGTTGGCCCGGCGCATGGCCGGGCCTCTTGTCGAAGATGCCAGCTCTCAGTCGCCGTCTATCGCCGTGGCGATGCGGGCGATGGCCTGCTGATAGACGCTCGCGGAATTCCAGCCGGCGATCGCGCCGATATTCGACTGCGCACTGGCACCGGCCCGCCAGCCATGACCTTTGAGGAAGTTGGCAGTGGACGCCAACGCGGTGGCCTTGTCGCGCAGGTTTCCGCCGCCGACGCCGTACTTCAAGACATTTCCAGGCAGGAACTGCGTGTGGCCAATCTCGCCATGGGCAGCGCCGACCGACGAGGCTGTCAACGCCCCACGATCAACCAGCTTCAGGGCTGCAATGGCATGCGGGTAAAAGAATTCCGGGCGGCGGCAATCATAGGCAAGCGTCAAAATTGCCGAGACCGTATTCTGGTTACCCATGGCGGAGCCGAAGCCGGTCTCCATGCCCCAAATGGCGAGCAACACACCCGGCGACACGCCGTAGTTCGCCTCGATCTTGTCGAACAGTGCCGCGTTCGCCTTCTTCAGTGCGCGGCCCTTGGAAATGATCGCGGACCCGCCACGGCGTTTCATGAAATCGTCCACCGAGCCGCTGAAGGCCTTGTGGATGCCCCGGTCGACTGAGATCGTCTTTGTTGCGTAGGTCGCGCCGGCCAGAGCGGCCAGACCCCTGGCGCCCACACCTTCGGACTTGGCCTGCGCAGCGAACTCGGGCTTCCAAGCCTCGAAGCCGGCGCCGGTCTTGCCGCAGCTGGCTCCCGCCTGCGCGCCCGTCGCCAGCGCAAGCACCGACACCACGGCTGCTGCAAACATCTTTCCCTTGGCAAGAAATGCCATGTTGTTCTCCTGGTTGCCTGAATCACGTCCCAATTGCGAACTTGCCAGCGAAACACGCCCTTGTCACTGTCGCCGCTGCATTGCTGGCGAATGCCGTGGAATTTGCCTACGATCAAGTGATTATTGTGGCAAGCGGCCCCACGAAAGGCGTCGATATCGTGATCATCGGCGCCGGCTCGGTGGGTATTAACACAGCCTGGGCCCTGCTGGCGGCGGGCATCTTGCGGCGAATAGCCTCGATATATGGAACGCCGGTGGGCGGTCCGCGTTGGGCACCTGCCGCCCTGGATATGCTGGCTCTGAAGGTTAGAGACCGACATGAAACTCTTCGACTGTCCGCATTGCGGCCACCGCCTCTACTTCGAGAACGCCCAGTGCCTGAACTGCAGGAGCCTCGTGCTCTACGATCCGGAGCACGCCCGTTTTGCGCTGTCGGATCTCGACGGCGTCTTCCAGTGCACCAATGCCGACGAATGCGCCTGCAACTGGATGGCCGAGCCCGGACAGGGGTTTTGCCGCGCCTGCGTACTGAACCAATTGATCCCTGATCTTTCCGTCGACGGCAACCGCCGGCGCTGGATACGCGTCGAGGCGGCGAAGAAGCGTGCCATTTATTCGCTGCTGGCCTTCGGACTGCCGGTTGCGCCCAAGCTGAGCCCTGCCGACGAGGTCGGGCTGGCCTTCGACTTTCTCGCCGATCCGATCGGCGGCGGGCCCGGCGGCGAGCGCATCCTGACAGGCCACGACAATGGCCTGATCACGCTCAACGTCGCCGAGGCGGATTCAGCCGAGCGCGAGAAGCGGCGCGTCGAGATGGGCGAGAACTATCGCACATTGCTCGGCCATTTCCGTCACGAACTCGGCCATTACTACTGGGACCGCCTGATCCGCGACGATCCGCGGAGGCTGGAAGCGTTCCGTGCGCTGTTTGGCGATGAGCGCCCCGACTACGAACAGGCGTTGAAGTCGTATTATGCCAATGGTGCCGCGCCCGACTGGCAGCAAGGCCATATCTCGGCCTATGCCACCTCGCACCCATGGGAGGATTGGGCCGAGACATGGGCCCACCATCTGCATATCACCGACACGCTGGAGATGGTCCACGCGCTGAACTTCCCGCTCGGCCGGCTGGAGACGGTGGAAGCCAACGATTTGCCGCGGGGCGATACCGGCGGCGAGCTGCAAGCGGCACCTTCGGAGCCGGGGACCGCGCCCGAGCCTTTCGAAAAGATCCTCGCCCGCTGGCTGGTGCTGTCTGAAGCTTCCAATTCGATCAACCGCTGCATGGGCCTGCCCGATCTCTACCCTTTCGTCATTTCGGACATGACGGCACGGAAACTGGTCTTCGTTCACGAACTTCTGACCGATTTGCCGAAAGAAAAGGGAACAAATCGTGAGTTGGCGCAGGCCGTTTAGCGGGAACGCATGCGCCGCTGATCCGTTTTCGCAGGCGAGGGACCATGAAACGGAGAAAAGCCATGAAATCCCTACTGTTTCCGGCGGTCGCCGGAATGCTGACCGTGATGTCGGGCACCGCGTTTGCCGACACCGCCGTCTCCGCGGTTACCGATCTCAACGTCCGCGCCGGGCCCGGCCCGCAATATCCTGTCATTGGCGTGCTTGCCGCCGGCCAGTCGGCGACGCTCAATGGCTGCATCGAAAACAGCAAATGGTGCACCATCGCCGAGGCGGGCGGCCAGGGCTGGGTCTATTCCGACTATGTGACGACTAGTTCCGGCGGCAGCCGGGTGGTGCTGACGCAACGCCGTTCCAGCGTTGCCGTCGTCTCGCCCCCGGACGACATTGGCGACTATTCGACCGACTACACCGGCGCGATCATCACCAGCGATCCGGTCGTGGATGAATTTCCCCCGCCTCCCGCTGAGGTCCGGACCTATGTCGACACGCATCGCCTCGATCCAGTCTATCTTGACGGCGAGGTGGTGACCGGCGCGATCTTGCCGGACACCGTCGAGCTGCGCGAAATCCCGAACTACGACTATCGCTATGTCTACGTGAACGGCCAGCGGGCGCTGATCGACCCGCAGACGCGGCGCATCATGTACGTGGTACGCTGACAGAGAATTGCATAAGGCGGCCGCAATCTCAGCGACCGCCTGACTGCCAGGCAGAGCCGTGCTGCCACGCGGGCCATCGATGGACGTGTTGCGATCTCCTAGACGCGAATGCTCCCTTGCGAAATCGATTCCGATTTTCTCGGCCCCCGGCTAGAGCAATTCAAGGAAAAGCGTGACGCGGTTTTCCGTCCGGAATTGCGTCAAAACATAGAGTTAGAGCGGTTCGCCGTTTTCGTGAAACGGTGAAATGCTCTAGATCAACAGGCAATGAATTCGGCAAGGAACCAGCGTGACGATCGATTCGGCCGCCTTCGAACGCTATCGGCGCTCACCCAACACCAGGACGACCTTGCCGCGCCTGTTCCTGGGAACCGCGATAATCATCCTGTTCTGGGCCGCAACGACGATGGCCGTGCTGTTCGGCGGCATCTATGCGTTCTTTGCCTGGCAGGCCGGTGCGGCGACGCCATCCGGCGTGCATGGGTTTCTCTCCTCGCCCCTCGGCATCCTCACCGCGCTTGCGTCGTTTGCCGGCATCTGGATCGGCCTGTGGATCGCCATGCGCTGGGTCCACCGCGAGAAGCTCTCGGCGCTGCTCGGCGTCAGCCGCCGCGTGTCGCGATCGGACTTTCTCAAGGGGTTGATTGCGGTGCCGATCACCTCTCTTGTCTCCGAGATCCTGCTCTATCTCTTGCAGCCCGAGATCGCGCGCGGTCCGATCAGCCTGTCATCCTGGCTGCTGTTTGCAATGCCGATCGTCGCGCTCACCTGGCTGCAGACATCTTCGGAAGAGATGCTGTTCCGCGGCTATCTGCTGCGGGGCCTGGCCAACCGGTTCAGCAGCCCGTACATCTGGGCGCTGCTGCCGGCCCTGCTGTTCACCGCGCTGCATTGGAGCCCCAGCTCATCCGCCGCCATCAACGCCTGCGTTCTCGCCTCGATCGCCGCTTTCGCGCTGCTGCTGACCGTTGTCGTCTATGCCACCGGCAATCTCGGCGCCGCCCTCGGTGCTCATCTCGGCAACAATCTGACCGGCTTCCTGCTGATCTCGCATCAGGAGAGCTACAATTCCTTCGCCCTGTTCAACGCCAAGCCGCTCGAAGGGCCGGGCTGGACGACAGCTGATGCAGTGCTCATCGCCTTCATCGGAATCGGCTGCAGCCTGCTGACGATCGTGCTGCTTTTGCATCCGCGCTCGCCGCTCAGGGTTGCCGCCGAGCTTCCGGATAGAGCAAGCTCGGCCTGATTGCAGCCCGGGGTACAACGCGAAACTGCGCTTGTCTTGACTCTGGCGCCGATTTCCTGTCTACACCCCGAATTCCGCGACGAGTATCCCTCCGAGCAAGCCGACCAGGACGCCGAAACCTCTTCGAGGTGAAGTGCTGTAAATCGATCCTGGAGGCCAACACCCGGCAGCGCTGAGCGCCCCCGGGTGCGTTTTGGTTTTGGCTTTTGCTCGCCACGAGACTTGGACACTTGGCGCGAACGCATTACCTCTCGGGCACCGCTTGCCTGGGAAAAGGAAAAAGAATGTTTGAATCGCTTCAGGAGCGTCTTGGCTCCATCCTGAACGGCCTCACCGGCCGCGGTGCCCTGTCCGAGGCGGATGTCTCGGCAGCACTGCGCGAGGTGCGCCGTGCGCTGCTCGAGGCAGACGTGGCGCTGGAAGTGGTGCGCTCGTTCACCGACAAGGTGCGCGAGAAGGCCGTCGGCGCCGCCGTTGTGAAATCGATCAAGCCCGGCCAGATGGTCGTCAAGATCGTCCATGACGAGCTGGTCGACATGCTCGGCGCCGAGGGCGTCGCCGTCGATCTCAATGCACCGGCACCGGTCGTCATCATGATGGTCGGCCTGCAGGGTTCCGGCAAGACGACCACTTCGGCCAAGATCGCCAAGCGCCTTTCCGAGCGTCAGAACAAGAAGGTCCTGATGGCCTCGCTCGACACCCGGCGGCCTGCCGCGCAGGAGCAGCTTCGTCAGCTCGGCGAACAGGTCAAGGTCGCCACGCTGCCGATCATCGACGGCCAGTCGCCGGTCGACATCGCGCGCCGCGCCGTGCAGGCGGCCAAGCTCGGCGGCCACGACGTCGTCATCCTCGACACTGCCGGCCGTACCCATATCGACGAGCCGCTGATGGTCGAGATGGCCGACATCAAGAAGGTGTCGAGCCCGCACGAGATCCTGCTGGTCGCCGACTCGCTGACCGGCCAGGACGCCGTCAATCTGGCCAAGAGCTTCGACGAACGTGTCGGCATCACCGGCCTGGTGCTGACCCGCATGGATGGCGACGGTCGCGGCGGCGCGGCACTTTCGATGCGCGCCGTCACCGGCAAGCCGATCAAGCTGATCGGCACCGGCGAAAAGATGGACGGGCTGGAGGAATTCCACCCCAAGCGCATTGCCGACCGCATTCTCGGCATGGGCGACATTGTCTCGCTCGTCGAGAAGGCCGCCGAAAACATCGATGCCGAACAGGCGGCGGCGATGGCCAAGAAGATGCAGTCGGGCAAGTTCGACCTGAACGACCTCGCCAGCCAGCTTCAGCAGATGTCGAAGATGGGTGGCATGGGCGGCATCATGGGCATGATGCCCGGCATGGGCAAGATGAAGGACCAGATGGCTGCCGCCGGTCTCGACGACAAGATGTTCGGCCGCCAGCTCGCCATCATCTCGTCGATGACCAAGGCCGAGCGCGCCAACCCCGATTTGCTCAAGCATTCGCGCAAGAAGCGCATCGCCGCCGGTTCCGGCACCGACGCGGCCGAAATCAACAAGCTGCTCAAGATGCACCGCGGCATGGCCGACATGATGAAGGCGATGGGCGGCAAGGGCAAAGGCGGCGGCCTGATGCGCGGCATGATGGGTGGCCTCGCCTCCAAAATGGGCCTCGGCGGCATGATGCCGGGCGGCATGATGGGCGGCGGCATGCCGGACCTGTCGAAGATGGACCCCAAGCAGCTCGAGGCCTTGCAGAAGCAAGCGCAGGCATCCGGCCTTGGCGGCATGAAAGGGCTTCCCGGTGGTGGTGGTCTGCCCGGGCTGCCCGGCGGCATGAAACTTCCCGGTCTGCCCGGAATGGGCGGCGGGTTGCCTGGCCTCGGCAAGAAGAAGTGAGGACGTCATGAACGAAGAAAAGGACATGGCCGACGCACGCACCATCCTGGCCGACTATCGCGCCTCGATCGACAACATCGACGCGGCACTCATCCACATGCTGGCCGAGCGCTTCCGCTGCACCAAGGCGGTCGGCGTACTCAAGGCGACGCATGGCCTGCCGCCGGCCGACCCGGCGCGCGAGCAGCAGCAGATCGCCCGGCTTCGCCAGCTGGCGAAGGATGCCCATCTCGACCCAGATTTCGCGGAAAAATTCCTCAACTTCGTCGTCCGCGAAGTGATCCGCCACCACGAACAGATCGCCGCTTCGAACGGTGGCGAAACAAAGACCTCGCTGCCAACCGCGTGACGAAAACCAACTGAAACCCGATCAACGAACTGAGAATTTTTAGGAGAACAGAAATGCCCTTGAAGATCCGACTGGCCCGCGCTGGCTCGAAGAAGCGTCCTTACTATCACGTCGTCATCGCCGACGCCCGTTCGCCGCGTGACGGCCGGTTCATCGAGTCGATCGGCTCGTGGAACCCGCTGCTGCCCAAGGACGGCGAACGCGTCAAGGTCGACGCCGAACGCGTCAAGCATTGGCTGGCGCATGGCGCCCAGCCGACCGATCGCGTGCTGCGCTTCCTCGACGAGGCCGGACTCGTCAAGCGCGAAGCCCGCGCCAATCCGAAGAAGGCCGAGCCGGGCAAGAAGGCGCAGGAACGCGCTGCCCTTCTGAAGAAGGCGCAGGAAGACGCGGCAGCCGCTGCCGCGGCCGCCACTGCTGCACCGGTCGAGGCGGAAGCCGCCACCGCCGAATAAATATTGCCATATCGCATCCAGGAAAACGGCGGGCGAAGGCCCGCCGTTTTGCTATGTCGACATCACTTTGCGAACGCGGCCTATCAATATCCGCGTGGGCAGCGGTCGATGTAGACGCGGCCATAACGATCGCGGTAGCGGCATTCGCCCCGTTCGCTCGCCCGGCCGATCAACGCACCGGCAACAGCGCCGACAGCGCCGCCGACCACCGCGCCCTGAACCGGATTGTTGGCGACCGCCGCACCGACGGCAGCACCACCCAATCCGCCGACAGCCGCGCCCTTTTCCGTTTGCGAACAAGCGGCGAGCGGCACCAGCAAGGCCATCAAAAGCATCGTTTTCTTCATTGTCGTTCCTCTCCAGGTAGGAGCCGCCTCCTCCGCCGAGCAAATACCTAACTCGCAACTGGCCGATTTGATCCAAAGGAGATTGCCGGCGAAGGGCTAGCTTTCCAGCAGGCAGCGGAGCTTCGATTGCGGCCGGCCTTCCAATGTAAACGCCATGCGGGATATCGCTTATCGGCTGAGCCGGATCAGCGCGCGCACCCCGCGCAGCGTGTCGGAGTGGCTATCGTCACCCTTCGCGGGTGGATATTGAGGGACGTCGCGGCCCGTATCCATCGAGAGGAAAGAATGACCGGCGAAACCGATCTGAAGACACTGCTGGGATCAATGACGCCGGAACTGCTCGCCGGCACCTATGTCTTCGCCACGCTCGCGCCCGGCGTCGCGCAGCCGCGAGGCCTCGACCCGGTGATGGTGTTCCGCGAGCGCGAGGGAACGACGCTGATCGTGACCGAGGAGGCGGCCAGCGCAGCCGGCCTGACCGCTTCGTTCCGCTGCCGGATGCTGACGCTGAACATCCATTCGTCGCTGGAAGCCGTCGGCTTCCTCGCCGCCGTCACCACCCGCCTGGCCGCCGCCGGCATAGGCGTCAATCCTGTCTCAGCCTTCTACCACGACCATCTGTTCGTCCCCGCCGACCGGGCGGAGGAAGCGCTGGAGCTGTTGGTAGAGCTGGCGGGGGAAAATCGAATCTGAGGCCGGTGCTGCCCCTCATCCCCCTGCCGGGACCTTCTCCCCGTGAACGGAGAGAAGTGGCTAACGGCCAAAGGCCGAGCCCGCGACTGCGGGCCGCCGGTCGTCCGGCGCCCCCGCGGAGGGCCCGCCGCGGCAGCGGCGATACGGCCCGTGAGCGAAAACTGATGACCGTCAGGCCGCCTTCTTCTTCGGCTGGATCAGGCCGCGCTCGACCAAAAGTTCGGCAATCTGCACGGCGTTGAGCGCTGCACCCTTACGCAGGTTGTCGGAGACGATCCACATCGACAGGCCGTTGTCGATGGTCGAATCCTCGCGGATGCGCGAGATGAAGGTGGCGTCCTCGCCGGCCGATTCCAACGGCGTGATGTAGCCGCCGTCCTCGCGCTTGTCCAAGACCTGGCAGCCCGGGGCCTCTCGAAGAATATCCCGCGCCTCGTCGGCGGTGATCGGCTTTTCGAACTCGATGTTGACCGCTTCCGAATGGCCGATGAACACCGGCACACGCACGCAGGTCGCCGTCAGCTTGATCTTGGGGTCGAGCATCTTCTTCGTCTCGGCCACCATCTTCCACTCTTCCTTGGTGAAACCATCGTCGAGGAAGACGTCGATATGCGGAATGACGTTGAAGGCGATGCGCTTGGTGAACTTCTTGACGTCGACGGTGTCGGCGACGAACACGGCGCGCGTCTGCGTGAACAGCTCGTCCATGCCTTCCTTGCCGGCGCCCGATACCGACTGGTAGGTGGCGACGACGACGCGCTTGATGGTGGCGAAGTCGTGTAGCGGCTTCAGCGCCACGACGAGCTGCGCCGTCGAGCAGTTCGGGTTGGCAATGATGTTCTTGCGCGTGAACAGCGAGATCGCATCCGGGTTAACTTCCGGCACGATGAGCGGTACGTCCTGGTCGTAGCGGAAGGCCGATGAATTATCGATGACGACGCAGCCCTGCTTGCCGATCTTCGGCGACCATTCCTTGGAGACGTTGCCGCCGGCCGACATGATGCAGATGTCGGTGTCGGAAAAATCATACTGGTCGAGCGACTTGACCTTCAGCGTGCGGTCGCCGAACGACACCTCGGTGCCCTGGCTGCGCCGCGAGGCCAGCGCCACGACTTCGCTTACCGGAAAGCCGCGCTCTTCCAGTATGTTGAGCATTTCCCGGCCCACATTGCCCGTGGCGCCGACGATCGCTACCTTGAAACTCATTAGAAATCTCCTGTCCCTCTCCGCTTGGTTTTTGGAGAAACCCGCTGGCCGATGCGGGTTCCGTCCCCCGGGCCGGACCCGGGAGAGGGTGGTTAGGCCAAGGGAGTCACACCGTTTTGGTGGTGGTTTTGGCCATAGTTTTGCTGGAACGGGGAGACGCGCCGACGCGCCCGGCCCAATGATGTGCATTGCGGCCAGGGAGGTCGAATGCAAGAAACGCCATCAAAAGGCCGCGCATCGAAACTATCCTGTTCGGTGCCGGCTTTTACGCGGTTTGCGTCAAGAGTCAATTGCCGAGCGACCTCGGTTTCCCGCGCACCCTGTACAATGGCGGCTGCGCGAAGTACGAACAGCCAAGATTGTTTTGGCTGGCGCTAGGTCGGCCCGGCATGTGCTCCATGATGAGCGCAGACCCTAAATTCCGAAAGAGTGAGATGTCCAATTTCGAAGCACTTGTCCCAGCGCTTGCCAGGGCGCTGGAAAAACGCGGCTATTCCGAGCTGACCCCGGTACAGAAGGCGGTTGTTGCCCCCGAACTCGGCCAGGCCGATGCGCTGGTTTCGGCGCAGACCGGCTCCGGCAAGACGGTGGCCTTCGGCCTTGCCCTGGCGCCGACCTTGCTCGACGGCGCGGAGCGCTTTGGCCACGCCGCGGCACCGCTGGCGCTGGCCGTGGCGCCGACGCGCGAACTGGCGCTGCAGGTGACGCGCGAGCTTGAGTGGCTCTACGAACTGACCGGCGCCACGGTGGCGTCCTGCGTCGGCGGCATGGACATGCGCTCGGAGAGGCGTGTGCTGGAGCGCGGCGCCCATATCGTCGTCGGCACGCCCGGCCGGCTACGAGACCACATCACGCGGCACTCGCTCGACATGTCGGCGCTGAAGGCAGTGGTGCTGGACGAGGCCGACGAGATGCTCGATCTCGGGTTTCGCGAGGACCTCGAATTCATCCTCGACGCCGCACCGGCCGAGCGCCGCACGCTGATGTTCTCGGCCACCGTGCCGCGCTCCATCGCCACGCTCGCGCAAGGATATCAGCGCGATGCCGTGCGCATTTCAGCCGCCGGCGAGGAAAAGCAGCATCTCGACATTGAATACCGGGCGCTGAGCGTCGCCCAGCCCGACCGGGAAAACGCCATCATCAACGTGCTGCGTTTCTACGAGGCGAAAAACGCGCTGGTGTTTTGCAACACGCGCGCCGCCGTCAACCATCTGACCGCGCGCTTCAACAACCGCAATTTTTCGGTCGTGGCGCTGTCCGGCGAGCTCAGCCAGAACGAACGCAGCCATGCCTTGCAGGCGATGCGCGACGGCCGCGCCAAGGTCTGCATCGCCACCGATGTCGCGGCGCGCGGCATCGACCTGCCCAACCTCGAACTGGTTGTCCATGCCGACCTGCCGACCAATCCGGAAACGCTGCTGCACCGCAGCGGTCGCACCGGCCGCGCCGGGCGCAAGGGCGTCAGCGCGCTGATCGTGCCCAACAGTGCCCGCAAGCGCACCGAGCGGCTGTTGCAGAACGCCGGCCTCAAGGCGACATGGGCAAGCCCGCCCTCAGCCGACGACGTGATACGGCGCGACGACGAACGCATCATTGCCGATCCGGTCTTCGACGAACCGGTGAAGCAGGACGAGCGCGGTTTCATCGACGCGCTGCTCGCCAAACATGGCGCCGAACAGGTGGCCGCCGCTTTCGTGCGCCAGTGCCGCGCCAGCCGATCGGCGCCTGAGGACCTCATCGAAATCGCGCCGTTCACGCCATCGCGTGAAAGACCGGCGGGCGAAGGTTTCGCACGCCGCGACGAGGCACCCAGCCGCCGCGACGATTTCGGTGCCAGCGTCTGGTTCTCGCTGTCGATCGGGCGCCGGCAGAATGCCGAACCGCGTTGGTTGATCCCGATGCTGTGCCGCACCGGCAGCATAAGCAAGCGCGAGATCGGCGCCATCAAGATGCAACCGGATGAAACCTTCGTGCAGATCGCGGCGGACTGGGCCGACCGCTTCCTGGCGGCGATCGGTCCCGACCGCAAACTGCAAAACAACATCATTGTGAAGCGGTTGGACGGCACGCCCGATTTGTCGCGTGCCGGCTACCAGGCGCCAAGCCCCGACAAGAAACCGCATCGCGGCAAGGCGCCGTTCGATCCCAACGCGCCGAAGCGCAAGTTCGAAAAGCGCGCACCGGCTTCAGCCGATCAGCGCCCGGCAGCCGCGCACGAGACAAAGCCTTGGGCGAAGAAGCCGGGTAAGCCGAAGTTCGAAAACACCGGCGCGCCGAAGCACAAGAAGGCGAAGAAGCGGCCTTCATAAGATCGCAAGCAGCTTCATTTTCCGGCAGCGACGGCAGGCACTTCATGGTGCCGCTTGCCCATCGGCTCGGCCCTGTGCCACATCTTGATCGGGACGTGGCGAGAGGGGTGGCCTATGCGCGGCGAGGTGCTTCACTATGACGAGGACCAGGGTTTCGGCTTCATCATTGGAGACGATGGCAACCGTTACACCTTCACCCGCGAGAACCTGCGCCGGGAAAGCGCCATGCCCAGGGGCACCGTCGTCGAGTTCCAGCCGGGCGGCGGTCAGGCGCGCGATGTCTTTTCGATTGGTGTCCGGACCGCCATCGAGGCGCCGCACGTTGACGCCGGAACCAACACCGCACCGATTGAAGCTGGCAACGCACCCGCAGCTTCCGCTGTCCATGCGCCGCATTTCGGCCGCTCGTCCGGACCAGTCGAGCCCACCGGCCTCTGGGACTATTTCTGGCGCGGCGTGACGCAGAACTATTTCAATTTCGCCGGCCGGGCCCGCCGCAAGGAATATTGGGGCTATTTCCTGTTCTGGGTGGTCTCGCTGCTGATCATCGGCGGCATCGGTCTTTTCGCCGACAGCGAAATGGGCAATTTCGACAGCAGCGTATCGGCGGCGGTAACCGTTGGCCTTTGCGTCACCTTCGTGCTGGCGACCCTGCTGCCAAGCCTCGGCATGACCGTTCGCCGCATCCATGACATCGGCCTGTCGGGCTGGCTCTATCTGGTGGTGCTCATCCCGACCATCGGCAGCCTGATCATCCTGGTCTTCGCGCTGATCCCGACGCAGGCACGGGAAAACCAGTGGGGGCCGGTGCCGGCAGGCGTCAGGGTTTAGGGACGATAGCCTTCAAGGCGTCGTCCGAAAGCCGGAGAAAGACCTTCTGGCCGTGGCGTTCGGCGCCGAGCCTCGCGTAGAAACGCAGCGCGCCCTCGTTCCAGTCTTCGGAGGTCAGGTCGATGCGACCGATGCCGTGGCTAAGGCAATGATCGGCGAGAAAGCCGATCAACGCCCGGCCGACGCCGGCGTTGCGGATGTTGTCGCGCACGAACAGGTCCTTGAGGAACAGCAGCCGCTCAAGATCGATACCCGGATGCGCGATTGCCACCGACGCCAGGCCGCTGACCTCGCCGTCGACGAAGGCGAGCGCGAAATGCGGATAGGCCGGACTTTCCTCGCCAAGCCATTTGCGTGCGGCAGACAGGGCCCGGTCGGCATCGAGGCGCGGCTGCCGGTAATGCTCCGCCATCTCGCACAGTATGGCCGCCAGTGCCGCCGCGTCCTCGATCGTCGCCCAGCGGACGTCGACCGCCATGGGGATCAGCCGAGGAACCTGGCGATGATCGCGTCGCCCATCTCGACGGTGCCGACCTCGGTCATGCCGGGGGAGAAAATGTCCTTGGTGCGCAAGCCTGCGTCGAGCACGGCGGCGATCGCGCTTTCGACACGGTCGGCTTCAGCAACCATGCCGAAGGAATAGCGCAGGCACATGGCGAAGGAGGCGATCATGGCGATCGGGTTGGCAATGCCCTTGCCGGCAATATCCGGCGCCGAGCCGTGCACCGGCTCGTACAGCGCCTTGCGCTTCTTGGTCTTCACGTCGGGCGCGCCGAGCGAGGCCGACGGCAGCATGCCGATCGAGCCGGTCAGCATCGCGGCGATGTCGGACAGCATGTCGCCGAACAGATTGTCGGTGACGATGACGTCGAACTGCTTTGGCCAGCGCACCAGCTGCATGCCGCCGGCATCGGCCAGCATGTGGTCGAGCTTGACGTCTGAATAGCGCGCCTTGTGCGTTTGGGTAACGACCTCGTTCCACAACACGCCCGACTTCATCACATTGCGCTTTTCCATCGAAGTGACATGGTTCTTGCGCGTGCGTGCGAGTTCGAAGGCGACGCCAGAAATGCGCTCGATCTCGAACGTGTCGTAGACCTGCGTGTCGATGCCGCGCTTCTGGCCATTGCCGAGATCGATGATCTGCTTGGGTTCGCCGAAATAGACGCCGCCGGTCAGCTCGCGCACGATCAGGATGTCGAGACCCTCGACCACCTCCTGCTTGAGCGAAGACGACGCCGCAAGTGCTGGATAGCAGATGGCCGGGCGCAGGTTGGCGAACAGCTCCATGTCCTTGCGCAGGCGCAGCAGGCCGGCTTCGGGGCGCACCTCATAGGGCACTGCATCCCATTTCGGACCGCCAACGGCGCCGAACAGCACCGCATCCGCCGCCATCGCCTTTTCCATGTCGGCATCGGAAATCGCGGCGCCATGCTCATCATAGGCGCAGCCGCCGACCAGACCTTCGTCAGTGGAAAAATCGCTGCCAAGCTTGTCGTTCATGACAGCAATCAGTTTCTTGACCTCGGCCATGGCCTCTGGACCGATGCCGTCGCCGGCGAGCAGGAAAAGATGCTTCGTTGCCATGGAGAACCGTCCCAGAAAGGATGCGTTGCGATTTGCGGCCTTGCTAAACGCCAAGCGCTTGGCGCGCAAGCCCGCGCGCCATAACCATGATCACTGGTGCGAGAGAATGTTGACCAGCCGGTCGAACGGATCGCGCACGTAGAAGCGCCGTACGCCCCAAGGCTCGTCGGCCGGCCCGTATTCGATGGCGAAGCCGGCGGCACTCATGGCATCGAGCGCCGCATCGACATCGTCGACCTCGATCGAGAGATCCGGCACCGGCGTACCGGAGCCGCCTTGCGCCATGAAACTGACCTGCACCTGCATCTCTTGATCGGAACCGTAGGTCGCGATCCAGCCAAGATCCATCAGCACATCGAGGCCGAGCACGTCCTGGTAGAAGCGTATCGCCGCAGCGATATCAGGTGTCTCGATGTTGGCAACGATACGCCGGACTTTCATCTGCCCGTCTTTCACGCGGTGCGCCGCAGCGCCGTCACCTCGATCTCGATCTTCATTTCCGGTCTGTTGAGCTGGCAGACGATCATCGTCGCCGCCGGTCTGATGTCACCGAACGTCTCGCCGAGGATCGGGAAGACAATGTCCACGAAGGACTGGTCGGTGATGTAGTAATGCGCCCGCACCACATCGGCCATATCGAAGCCGCCGTCTTGGAGAGCCTTGCCGATCGTCGCCAGGCAATTGCGCGTCTGCGCTTCCACCGTCTCCGGCATCGTCATCGTCGCATAGTCGTAGCCGGTCGTTCCGGACACGAAACACCAGTCGCCCTGCACCACCGCGCGCGAATAGCCGGCGGTCTTTTCGAACGGCGAGCCGGTGGAGATCAGTTTTCGCATGGTGTCCTCGCAGGATTGAGGGTGGCCATTTTGCAGGGAATATGCTGATCCGGCCATAGGCCAACGCAGAGGGATCGGCGGTGCAAACCTTCGACGCCTGCGGGACAACACCCCCCTCTGGCCTGCCGGCCATCTCCCCCGCAAGGAGGGAGATTGGCAGCTTTGACGAACCGCCATTCTTGCAACGTTGAAAGAGTTGCGAAAGTCGTGGTGACGGCCGATCTCCCCCCTTGCGGGGGAGATGCCCGGCAGGGCAGAGGGGGGTGTGAAGGATCGCGGTGAAACGGTTTTTAGTTCACCGCCAAAATGCTTAATTCGCCGACCCCAGCGCCTTGTCCAGCGCCTCCTTGACATCTGCCGGCCATGTCGTGACCGCCGGCCAGGCGTTCGGCTCGCCATTGTCGCCGCGGCGGGCGAAATAGAGTTTGTGCTTGGCCGGGTCGACCGCCATGAAGCCGTCATTGCCGCCGCAGTCATGCGGCACGCAGCCGCTGGCATAGAAGGCGCCCGAAGCGGTCTTTTCTGTGCCGCCTCCGACCAGCAGGCTGGTCGCCATGTCGGGCATGTCCTTGCCCAGCAGCTTTTCAGCTTCCTTGTAGACAGCCTCGTTGTGGAAGGCGTCGATGATGTTTTGGTACTTTTCCGGATCGATGTCCTTCCAGTCCGTGCCGGGTTCCGGCATGTAGCTCAGATTGCCCGAAATCGTCAGCCCGTCGGTCGGCGACCATTGCAAAGCCGGCTTCTGATCCCCCGGCAACAGATAGGGTACGAAATAGATGGCGTTGTCCGACACCGCCGATGGCGGCGCGCCGCAGTCGTCCTGCTCGACCGTGGTGCTCTGGATGGTGCCGCCTTCCGGCTTCCAGACGATCACTGTCGCCGGCCCGCATTGATTGCCGCCATCGCCGACATCGAACAGCGCCACCTTGACGCCTCCGACCTCGACTATTCTGTCGAAGAAGACGTCATAGTTGGTGGCCAGCTGCTTGCCGTCATAGGCAAGCACCTTCTCCCCGTCCTGTTCCGGTTGGGTGATGGTCAGCTGGCCGCCTTCGAATGGCACAGGCGCTTGGCTGTCGTCGTCGGAAGCGTCGGCGGCGTCTGCTCCCTGGTCGGAGGCAGGCTTTTCGGCCGCAGGCGCCTGCGCGGTGGGCGTCTGCGTCTGGGCGTGGCCCACGGCAGCCAGCAAAAGAAACGCCAGCCCGCAGGTGCCGGCAAGAAGCGAACGAGCCATGACGTCCCTCCACTCAGTCGCAACGAACCCGCCTATCCGCCCGGAGCGTACCGCTCAGGCCCACGGACGCTGTTCGGCGTTCTTCTTCTCGAACGAAGCGATGGCGCCGGCCTTCTCCATGGTCAGGCCGATATCGTCGAGCCCGTTGAGCAGGCAGTGCCGCTTGAAGTCGTCGAGGTCGAAGGTGACCACGCCACCATCCGGGCCGCGGATCTCCTTGGCCTCGAGATCGACCGACACCGTGGCGTTGGAACCGCGTGACGCGTCGTCCATCAGCTTCTCGAGATCCTCGGGGCTGACGGTGATCGGCAGAATGCCGTTCTTGAAGCAGTTGTTGTAGAAAATGTCGGCGAACGAGGTCGAGATGACGCAGCGAATGCCGAAATCGAGCAGCGCCCACGGTGCATGCTCTCTGCTCGAGCCGCAGCCGAAATTGTCGCCGGCGACCAGAATCTGCGCCTTGCGGTAGGCCGGCTTGTTGAGCACGAAATCCGGATTTTCCGAACCGTCGTCCTTGTAGCGCATTTCGGCGAAAAGGCCGGTGCCGAGCCCGGTGCGCTTGATCGTCTTCAGATAATCCTTGGGGATGATCATGTCGGTGTCGACATTGACGATCGGCATCGGAGCCGCGACGCCGGTGAGCTTGGTGAATTTTTCCATGGCTTTTGCCCGTGTTTTCGTTGCGGGGGAATTTGCTGACGCCGGTTTACACAATGCCGGCGGCAAATAAAAGGCAACTGTTTGTGCGCGGCGTATGGCGGCGAGCCCGCCCCGTCTCGACCGGAGGCCTCCAGCATGTAGCTGGCGCTCTTCCCCTGAGCTACGGGCTGCCGGGACGGCTTTACCATGCCGCATGCCAAAACTGAAACACTTCAAAAAGTGGCTTCGAAATGCTCGCCCGCTGGTGCATTCTGGCAGCCATGATTGAGAATTCGCACGTCCTCTATGCCAGCGAGCCGGAGCTCGCCATTGCCGAGTTTCGCCGCGTGCTGGTGGAATCCGGCCTTGGCGAAACGCGCCCTGTCGATGACGACGCTCGCCTGCAGACGATGCTTTCAGGTGCAAACCTGCTCCTGACCGCACGTCTCGACGTGGAGGGCAAGCCACTGATCGGCGTTATCAGGGCGCTCACCGACTTTTCCTGGGTCTGCTACATCTCCGAACTCGCCGTTTCCCAATCGGCGCAGGGGTTCGGCATTGGCAAGGGCCTGATGGACGAGGCGCGCCGGCAACTCGGGCCGTCCGTCGCCATCAGCCTGATCTCCATGCCCGATGCCGTCGGCTTCTACGAGCGCATCGGCATGAAGCGCATGGCCGACGCCTTCTGGCTCGCCCGCAAGGGCTGACTGCGGTCACTTGACTTGCAACACTAGCGGGACAGCACCCCCCTCTGGCCTGCCGGCCATCTCCCCCGCAAGGGGCAGGGGAATCGCATATGAGTAAGAGTAAGTCTTGCGTTGAGTGGAAAGGTTGATTCTTTAGGGGCCTTCTCTTTGAAGAGGAG